>JALOLW010000572.1 GCA_025455795.1 Spirosomataceae bacterium | reverse complement strand
AGCTGTTGCATGATGTCCATGGCCAGTGTCTGGTGGTTTTGGAGCAAATCGGCCAACGAAACAGTGGGTAGATAGGCAAGTTGGTACAGCGACAAATACTCTCGAAACGACATACCATGTAGCGTGTAGTTCAACGCCCTACGGCTTAAGTCGGCCTCACCTCGGTAAATATCCAAGGCCGACGAAGCCGTAAAAAGTACCCGCATTTGCGGAAAACCATCGTAAATGTTTTTGAGTTCTGCTGACCAATGAGCGTATTTATGCACTTCGTCTATGACCAACAGCCGCCCGCCTTGCTGGTGCCATAGCTCGGCGGTGTCCAAAAGTGAATGCTGGTAAAACCACGGATGGTCGGCGGTAACGTAGAGCGACGTAGCCAACGACTGGGTTTTGAGGTATTGCAATAATAGCGTGGTTTTGCCCACGCCTCTGATGCCCCGAATACCTACTAAACGGTTTTCATAAGCTACCTGCTCATACAAATATCGGTTGAAAGTTTGTGGTGTATTTTGCAGTATATTGTTCTGAAACGAAAACAGTTTTTCCATATAATCGTTCTTAATTCAAAACAATATTAGTGTTTTTTTACAAATTGACCAAATATCATTCAAAAAAGAGGTGTTGTCAGTCTGATTCTACGCGCCTCAGTTGCTTTTCAGCCTTTTCAGTTTGCTGTTCCTTGTAATTGGGTTTCTGTTTTGCCCGTGCCAAATCCTTGTTAAAAATCCACAAATCTGACTCCAAACGCCCCAATCTTTTTTCGATTTTGGCTTTTTCGAGCAAGTCGGTATTGCCTGATAGGATGGCGATGTACTCGCTAAAATTCATGCCATTTTTTTCGTCCATACTCCCCTCGTCTATCCGACGAGTGGCCAAATTTGAATTTTTGATTTGACTGATAAACAATGACTTATTCTGCAGTAAGTTGAACTTGTAGTTATCCAGCGTCTTTTCAACGGCATAGACATAATTCATCACTTCGTTGCCGTACAATTTCGCCACTTCGTTGCCTTTTCTTACCCCTCTCCCTATCCGTTGGTCAAGTTCTGAAGGCTTCCACGGAATATCCAAATGGTGCATGGCCACGATGTGCTGCTGCACATTGACCCCCGTGCCGAGCATCTCGGTTGAGCCTAACAAGACCCTAATTTTGCCCGCAGTTGTATCGGCCAACATGTTGGTTCGTTGGGCTTCGGTCTTACATTCCTGTATAAAGCGGATTTCGTGCGGGGGCAGCCGAAAATCTTCAACAAGTTTGCGCTTCAATTCGGAATATACATTCCACTCGTTTGGTTTGTAGGTTCCCAAGTCGCAAAAAACCAACTGCGTACCTTGGTGTACCGAAGTTTGGTGGTAATGTTCTGCTACCCGCCGCGCACATTGGCTCACCTTATTGTTGGGGTGGTCATCGTAGTGTGTCCCCAAAAGGCGCATATCCAAGGCCATTTTTTTGGCATAATTGGTGGCAATCAGCATTTTAGCGGCTTCTTCTCCTTGCAAATTTCATCAGTTGATGGATAAAAACCTCTTGCTGCGGTGTAGGGGCAACATGTATGAGTTGTTGGTGGAGGCGTGGGCGTTCGATGCCTATCATGCCTGCCGTTCGGAAATCGGTGATTTGGTTTCGGACCGCCGACGCGGTAAAACTGGGCCAATTCAGGGACTTTGATAAAAAATCGAAATCGCTCTTTTTGAATCAAATTGTTGGTAACCGAAAACTCGAAATCGGTGGTTTTTTTTGGCATAAACTGCCGCCCACGCGTCAAAATTTCGGACCGCCGACGCGGACGATATTCTGTTTTTGGGTCGTAGGTATTTAAAGATGAGATAAAGTTCGGTAAGTGAGTTGCTGATGGTCGTTCCCGACAAAAATGTAGCGCAGAGGTCTTTGCCTTTTTTGGCCTGAATGGTCCGAATGGCGTAGAGTAAATTCATGGCGCGTTGGCTACCGTCCTGGTTGCCCAAGCCCGCCCCGCGATTGTGCCGCGTAGTAAACATCAAATTTTTGAAACGGTGGCTCTCGTCCACGAACAAATGGTCTATCCCCATTTGTTGAAAATGCGCCACATCGTCCTTTTTGCTTTGGAGACGATGATTGAGCATCTGTAGCTCAAAAGCCAAGTTGGCTTTGCGTTTTTCTAAACCCTTCAAAGCTGCTTTGGAAACTTCTCCCGTCTGTGCCCGCATGGCTTCCAAGTCCAATTCCACGTTTTTCAATTCTGCTTGAAGGGTATGCTGCTGAATTTGTGGGGATTGGGGTATTTTCCCAAACTGGTCATGGGTCATAATGATACAATCCCAATTGTTGTTTTTGATGTCATTGAAGAGTTGGACGCGATTCTCGGGAGAAAAATCTTTGGCCTTTGGGTACAGAAGTTTAGCGTCAGGATAGGCGGCTTGCAAAGTTTTGGGGAACGCCCAACGATGATATATTCAACGAAGAAAATGAGACTTTTCCCCAAAATGAAAAACGAATCGAAAACGAATACTCTATTCACTTTCGTACCCAATATTACTTCCGAAAAAAGTGGCACAAAGGCTGGGTCAATGTCATCAACCCCATGCGAGCGGTGATGGTATTGGGAACCCCTGGCTCGGGCAAGTCGTTTGCGATGTTGATTCCAGCCATTTGGCAATCCATCTGGAAAGGGTACACTGCCTACATCTATGATTTCAAATTCCCCGACTTGACGCTTGAAGCCTACAACGCTTTTCAACACACCCTGCGAGAAAACCCAACCGCTTGGGGGATAGCCCCAAATGGCAAACCTGTCATTCCTCAATTTTTCATTATCAATTTTGACGACATCGAACGCTCTCATCGCTGTAATCCCCTGTTTCCAGATAGTTTGCTTGATGTGATGGATGCTTACGAATCTGCCCAAACCATCATGCTCAACCTGAACCGAACTTGGGTGCAGAAACAGGGTGATTTTTTTGTAGAATCTGCCATTAATTTGAATGAATTTAAGAAATGTTAAATACTTGAATGTTAGATGCTTATATTGATTTTCGAGTGCAAAAGGTCTATCATTTCGAGGTCAGAACAGAGCTTTCTTTGAATAGAAATAAATCCCTTTCTTTTGAATCCGTCTATTTCATTTCTAATATTACTGGACAATTAATTTATTGAAAGGTAAAGGTGCTGCAATCTTAACATTGATAAATTGTATTAAATCAAGAAGTCGCCTGAGAGAAATAAA
>JALOLW010000241.1 GCA_025455795.1 Spirosomataceae bacterium | reverse complement strand
TTTCTGGGCAACACTCATGCCGACGAGCGTCAAAATTCCTACGACAAACAAGCCGTAAAATGCCCAAATACCTGTACCCCAAGATAGTTTCATTGCTTTAATGAGTGAATGAGTGAGTTGTGAATGAGTGAATGACTAGCCCCCCCCGCGCGGAACAGATAACGGATAACAGGCTGTTCCAGCTACTCCTCTGGGGCCAGAAACGTTGTTTTGAACGATTCGAGGCGTTGGCCATTGGCATAAATACCCATTTGGAGTTCGGTACGGCGGCCTTTTAGTTCGCTTTTGGGAAGGGTGATAAACACCGACCCTTCGACCATGCTTGCTCCCGCGAGGGTGAGATTTGGCACACCCGCAAACTTCAACGCTCCTTTGGGCGATTCGAGCCGCATTTCGGGTTCGATGACGCTGTTGGTTTTGTTGAAAAGTTTGAAGGTATAAAGGTTGCTTACCGACCCGTCGGCGTTTTCTACGTAGCGCGAGCCAGGCACCCGAAGCAGGGTGGTTTCGGTGTCGTCGCGGGTGATGAGAATAAACCCTAACACCGACCAAAGGGCTATCAAAACCGCCGCATACGCCACGGTACGGGTGGTGATGCGCTTGGCGACACCGTTGGCGATGTTGTTTTCGGAGTCGTAGCGAATCAATCCTTTGGGCAGCCCTACTTTGTCCATGATGTTGTCGCAAGCGTCAATACAAGCCGTACAGCTTACACATTCCATTTGCGTACCGTTGCGGATGTCAATCCCCGTCGGACAGACATTGACGCATTGGAAGCAGTTGATACAGTCACCAGCGGTACGTTCGGCCCCTTTGCGGAGTTTTTCGCGGGGTTCGCCGCGTTTGTAATCGTATGAAATGACGGAGGAGTTTTTGTCCAACAAAATTCCCTGCAAACGGCCATACGGACAAACGACGGTGCAGGCTTGGTCGCGTAGCCACGCAAAGTTGAAAAAGAAAATAATCGTGAACGCGCAGATGCCAATAAATAAGGCCAAATGCTCAGAGATAGGCTCTACGATGATTTTTTGGAGGCCGTCTATGCCCACAAAATAACTCAACAGGAGATTGGCAATCATAAAAGATACCACCAAGAAGATGAGCCATTTGAGCGATTTCTTGGCAACTTTTTCGCCCGTCCAGTCGGCTTTGTCAAGGGCGCGTTGGGCTCTCCAATCGCCTTCAATGGCGTACTCGATTTTGCGAAAAACCATTTCCATAAATACCGTCTGAGGGCACGCCCATCCACACCAAACGCGCCCAAAGACGGTCGTAAAAACAACAATGAATACAAAGAACGTAATCATCATCAAGCCAAAAAGCCAGTAGTCTTGTGGGCCGATGAAGATGCCGAAAATGATGAATTTGCGCTCCAATACGTTGAACAAAAACAGCGGCTGCCCATTGACTTTGAAAAACGGCAGTCCAAACATAATGGCAAGCTGTATAATGGTCGTAACGACCCGACGATTGTGCCATTTGCCCGTTGGTTTTTGTGGATAAAACCAGTTGCGTTTGCCCGTTTCGTTGTCCACGGCGGCAAAATTGTCGCGGAACGAATCTTCTTCTATTTCGACTAATGTATTCATGTTTGGAGAAAAATGTTAATCGTTAGTTGTTATCCGTTAATCGTTATGACTGATACACAGATAACAAGACTCACTTCATCGCCACTGTACTATCGGCAACGGCTTTTTCTTGATAGATTTCGCCCTGTGGTTCTTTGGGGTTGGCAGGTTTGCTACCTTTCAGCGAGATGATATAGCTGGCTACTTGCTGCATTTTGAGGGGGTTGAGCTGTTTTTCCCACGAAATCATCCCCTTTTCAGGTACGCCGTATTTGATGGTTTTGAAGATGTCTTTGACACCGCCACCGTGTAGCCAATGTTCGTCGGTGAGGTTGGGACCTACGCCACCGCCGCCATCAGCCGCGTGACAGGCTGCGCAACTTGCCGTAAAAATCGCCTTGCCTTCTTCAATGGTTTTGGCATCGGTGAGGAGTGTGACAGAGCTTTCGTTGATTTTGGCGGCGGCTTTTTCCAAGAAGGCGGCTTTTTGCGCCTCTACCACTTGGGTTTCTTTTTCAAGCTCTGCCGCTGGCAAATCGCCCAGGTTGGTCCAGTGATAATAAATGCCATAAATCACGGCAAAAACAATCGTGCCTTGGAACAAAAACGCGAGCCAGGGCGGCATGCGGTTGTCGAGTTCGTGGATACCGTCGTAGTCGTGGCCTTTGATGAGAATGCGCTGCTCGTCGTCGAGTTTGACCCCAAAGCCGTACCAACGCTGCCACCAACGCGCACTAAACAACGGTGCGCTATCGCCGCGCAAGTCTTCTTTGGCTACGGCCACGGGGCTACTGACATTGCTGTTGATTTTTTGGAGGAGCATAAATACTTGTACCAACAAGACAATCAACGCCATAACGACCAAAACCAACAGTCCGATGATGAGACCTGTCATCAATTCTTCGTTGCCAGCGGGTTTGGTTTCGGTTTGGGCAACCGCGCCCAAGGTAGTCATGCCCAAAAAGGCCAAAGTCAAAAGGCTGGTACGACCGAAAGTGTTGTCTTCCAATGGCATATCGCCAAATTTCTTCACTTTGCGTTTGTCCATTCGCCATACGTACCACAGCAGTCCCACAAAGAACGGGACAAAAATGAGGAGACTGATGAGCGGATACACCGCCACTCCGTCAATGGATTCGAGGTAGTTTCTAAATTTCATTTTTTTATTTTTTTGGGAACAAGGAGAAAGGTGTCAAGGAACAAGTAGTAAGTTCTTCCATGTTCCGTATCTCCATTCTCCGTGTTCCGTTGGATATTATTTCAACGCTACGCCAGTTTCGGCTTTGATGTCGGTACCGAGTCGTTGCATGTACGCAATCAGGGCGACGATTTCCTTTTCAGGCTTGGTTTTGATGCCGTCTTTTTTCAAGTTGGCCACAATTTGGTCGGCCTGTTTTTTGGCATCGTCGGTGGCTACTTTTTCGTAGCCCTCATCGTATGGCACGCCCAGTGTACGCATGGCACTGATTTTGGTAGGCGTGGTACTCAAATCAAGGTCATCTTCGAGTAGCCAAGGATACTTAGGCATGATAGAGCCTGGCGACATACTCGTAGGGTCTTCCATATGGTTGTAGTGCCACGAGTCGGGGTACTTGGCCCCCAAGCGGTGCAAATCGGGACCCGTGCGCTTCGACCCCCACTGGAATGGGTGGTCATAGACAAACTCACCCGCTTTGGAGTATTCACCATAACGCTCAATTTCGGAGCGGAAAGGTCGTACCATTTGAGAGTGACAGGTGTAGCAGCCCTCGCGTACATAAATATCGCGCCCTTGCAGTTCGAGTGGTGTGTAAGGCTTCACACTCGCAATGGTGGGAATGTTGGACTCTACCATGAACGTCGGAATCATCTCTATCACCCCGCCGATAATGACTGCTACCAGCGATACAGCGGTGAAAAACACGGGCTTACGTTCAAAAATACGGCTGTGCCAGTACTCATTGGCAGGAGGATTCCAGATCGCTTTGAGGGCCGGTGCGGTGGCGGTTTCGTAAGGAGAGAACTTGCCTTTGAGGGCGGTCATGGCGAGGTTGTAAGCACCTACCAAAAAGCCTATCAGGTAAATCGTCCCACCAAAACCACGCAAAGCGTAGAGCGGCTTCAATTGTGTGACAGTTTCGAGGAAGTTGGGGTATTTCAAGAACCCTTCTTGGGTAAACTCTTTCCACATCGAAGATTGTGTCCAACCTGCCCAGTACATCGGTACGGCGTAGAAAATGATACCCAACGTACCAATCCAAAAGTGGAAGTTGGCGAGTTTCATCGAGTAAAGCGGACGGTTGTAGATTTTGGGAAACAACCAATACATGATGGCAAAGGTCAAGAAACCATTCCAACCCAACGCGCCCACGTGTACGTGTGCTACGATCCAGTCGGTGTAGTGGGCAATGGCATTGACGTTTTTCAAAGACAACATGGGGCCTTCAAAAGTCGCCATACCGTAGGCGGTCACGGCCACCACCATGAATTTGAGCACCACGTCTTCGCGTACTTTGTCCCAAGCACCGCGAAGTGTAAAGAGGCCGTTGATCATACCGCCCCAAGAGGGAGCAATCAGCATGATAGAAAACACTGTACCAAGCGATTGCGCCCAATCAGGTAGCGCAGTATAGAGTAAATGGTGTGGACCAGCCCAGATATACAAGAAAATCAAAGACCAGAAGTGAACAATAGAAAGACGATAAGAATAAATAGGGCGATTGGCGGCTTTGGGCAGGAAGTAATACATCAAGCCCAAAAACGGCGTGGTCAAGAAAAACGCCACGGCGTTGTGGCCGTACCACCACTGTACGAGGGCATCTTGCACCCCTGCGTACAAGGAATAGCTTTTGAAAGCCGAAATCGGCAACTCCATGCTATTGACCACGTGCAGCATGGCCACTGTCACAAAAGAGGCCAAATAAAACCAGACCGCCGCGTAGATATGCTCCGTGCGACGCTTCACCATCGTCATCACCAAATTGACCGTGGCCGCTACCCACACGAGTGCGATGGCGATGTCAATGGGCCATTCGAGTTCGGCGTATTCTTTACCAGTAGTGATCCCCAACGGCAGCGTGATGGCCGCCGCCGCAATGATGATTTGCCACCCCCAAAAGTTGATTTGTCCGAGCAATGGACTCCACATGGGGGTTTTGAGCACCCGTGGTGCCGAGTAGTAAAGCCCCATAAAGAAGGCATTGCCCACAAACGCAAAAATCACCGCGTTGGTGTGCAGAGGCCGCAAGCGGCTGAAAGTAGTGTAGGGAATGTCGAAGTTGAGGGCTGGAAACGCCAACTGAAAGGCGATCAGCACCCCTACGAGCATACCCACTACACCAAATACCAACGAAGCAATGGCAAAATTCCGCACGAGCTTGTTGTCGTAGCGAAACTCGTCCATTTCGAGGGCGGAGGTTGTTGTTGATAATGGTTTCATACTTGTTTTGGAAATTGGTTATAAAAAGAGGAAGATTTTACTAAACACTGATAAAGCCCTCCCTTCTGGGCAGGGTTGGGTGGGGTCACTTGGTATCATCGAACAGAATCCGAACCGAGGGCGTTTGGTCATCGTCGTACTGCCCCCCTTGAACCGACCACACAAAAGCCGCCAAAAAGCCAATCGCTACCAGCAGGCTCAAAATCAAAAGAATGATCAATGCACTCATTTTAGTTAGGATTTTGGTAAATGAATTGCCCAAAATTCGGCTTTGCGCGTCAAACTATTGATGAGGTAAGTCAGCCTTAAAA
This sequence comes from Spirosomataceae bacterium, assembly GCA_025455795.1. GTDB lineage: Bacteria > Bacteroidota > Bacteroidia > Cytophagales > Spirosomataceae > Runella. The sequence goes on along the minus strand of JALOLW010000241.1, from coordinate 1,322 downwards.
ACTGACTTTGGTCAGTCATTGGGTAAAAAATAATAGAAAACAATGATAAAAAATCATGGAAAACCATGAGTAAGGATGTGCGAGATTTCGCTCAATTTTGCAGTAAAATCCTGTTGTATGAATAGCATAACCCCAATGTCGGTCCGTTTGCTCATCGTAGATGACCACCAAATCGTGCTGGATAGCCTTCAAATGCTTTTTTCGACCATCGAGCATATCCAAGTAGCGGTCACTTTGACCGACAGCCGAAAGGTGATAAGTTATTTAGAACACAATCCCGTTGATATTGTGATTTCTGACTTGCATATGCCGCACCTAAGTGGTATTGATTTGACACTGGTATTGCGCGAACGGTTTCCAAATCTTAAAATCTTACTGCTCACCATGGCCGAAGATGCCGCCCACATACGCGAGGCCATCAAAGCGGGTATCAGTGGTTATGTCCTCAAAAAGGCGGGGCGAGAAGAACTCGAAAAAGCGATTCAGATCCTGATGACTGGCCGTAAATATTTTAGCGAAGCGGTCATTGAAGAGTTGTCATCTTCGACACCCGACGACCTCAACGACGCCAACCCAGATACTATCTTGCACCTCACAAGCCGAGAAATAGAAGTGATAAAACTGATCGCCAACGAGTTTTCGACCAACGAAATCGCCGAAGTGCTGTGTATTAGTACCCCGACCGTAGAGAGTCACCGCCGCAATCTGATGCAAAAACTCAACGTCAAGAGCGTGGCGGGTGTCGTCAAATACGCCATGCGGCACGGATTGGTCAAGTAGTTTTGAAGGCTACTGTTTGCCTGATATTGAGGGTGGGTCAAAGCACTGGTAGAACGTGCCACACTTATCAACCAAGTGCAGCACCTGAACGTCACCGTTCAGGCTACGCCAGGGTTTCCTCAGTCGCTGCCTGACGAATACGAAGTAAACCTCTATCGTATTGCGCAAGAGTTATTACAAAATACCCTCAAACACGCCGAAGCCACGGAGGCTATGTTGCAATTAGACTGTTTTGATAATACACTCTTGATGCGCTATTCGGACAATGGAAAAGGCTTTGATTTTGCACAAATCCAACAAAAAAATGGCAATGGTATCGCCAACCTTCACGCGCGTGTCCAACTCCTCAACGGGACACTTCAAATAAACACAGCCCCACAACAGGGTATGAATGTGGCTATCCAAATTCCCTATAAATCTACCTTAAAGTAGGTATTATCCGCCACAATTTCTTGTTACGCCCTCAAAAATCATGGTTTTCCATGAGACAAATTCATGGAAAACCATGACGAGGTTTGTCAGGGCTTTGGCAGAACTTTGTC
>JALOLW010000240.1 GCA_025455795.1 Spirosomataceae bacterium | reverse complement strand
GCTGAAAAACTGGGCGTAACCCTCAACGACATCCTCAACTTCAATGACCGTGTATCTAATTTTTTTGACCAGTGCAATGGAAGTATAAATGCAGGAACGAATCCTACGCAAAACAACAACTACGACGCTCGCGAACTCCAGCACCAAGTAGAAAAGCTACAACTCGAACTCAAACTCTGCCAAGCCCAAAAAGACAAAGCTGAAATGGAGGCGCGGTATTTGAGAGAGAAGGGGGGCGAGGCACAATGAACGAAGCAAGCTATCCTTTTAAACGCATCGAAGATCGTGTCACGTTCAGTTTTGAGAGCATAAGTGAAGAAAAAACAATCCAAAAACTGGTTGAATTTCGTCTATTTGATGATGCCAACGAGCTATACAATCTTGCCCTAATGGATGTGTTGGCGGAGGGAAATGTTAGCGATTTAACGGTCAGCAATAACCTTGATAGTTCGCATTTGCAATGCGAACTATCAAGGTGTGCGTTTGTAACGCACCACATTACTACGCCCCTGCCAACTTGAGGCAGTCTTCGAGCGTGAGAGAGGCGGGGTCGGTATCTTTCGGGATTTTGATGTTGCGCTTGCCCACCGAAATATACGGCCCATACTGCCCATTGACTACCTTGACGGTCGGGTTTTCGGCAAACTCCTTGATGTATTTGTTGCTTTCGGCCTCGCGTTTTTTCAAGATGATTTCAATGGCCTGCTCGCGCGTGAGGCGGGCGAGGCTTTCACCTTTGGGGAGCGAGAAGTATTTGTCGTCGTGTTTCACGTAAGCGCCGTAGCGGCCCATGCCCGTCGTCATCGGCTTCCCTTCGTATTCGCCGAGTCCTTCGCCGTCGGCGGCCAAATCACCCCGCCGCAACTTGATAGCGGCAATACAGCGGTCGGCCTCGATGGTATAAGGGTCATCGGAGCGGTCGAGCGAGTAAAACTTGTCGTCAAACTTGACGTACGGGCCGTATTTGCCAATGCCTACAATCATCGGTTTGTCTTCAAAAAAGCCCACTTCGCGCGGCAGCGCAAAAAGTTCGAGGGCTTCTTCGAGCGTGATGGTTTCGACGAGTTGGCCTTTTTTGAGGTTGGCATATTGTGGTTTTTCGCCCGTTTCGGAGGTTTCACCGATTTGAGCGTAAGGCCCAAACTTCCCAATCCGCGCAAAAACGGGCTTGCCCGATTTGGGGTCAATGCCCAACTCCCTCGCCTCGTTCTTTTTGAGGACGTTGGAGCCTTCTACTTCACCAATTTTTTTGTGAAAACCTTGGTAAAAATTATCAATCATTTTTTGCCATGACAACTTGCCATCGGCGATTTCGTCAAACTCTTTCTCGACGTTGGCCGTAAACGAGTAGTCCACCACGTCGGTGAACAAATCCACCAGAAAGTCATTGACCACCATGCCCGTATTGGTCGGAAACAGTTTGGCTTTTTCGGCCCCAAACGTCTCTTTTCCTTTGGCTTCTTTGATTTCGTTTTGGCGGAGTGTCAGTTCTTTGTATTCACGTTCTTGGCCTTTTTTGTCTTGCTTGACCACGTACTCACGGCGAATAATCGTCGAGATAGTGGGTGCGTAAGTAGAAGGACGGCCAATGCCCATTTCTTCCAACTGCTTTACCAAACTCGCCTCGGTGTAGCGGGGTTTAGGGCGGCTAAACTTCTCGGTGGCTTTGAGGTGATTGAGGTTGAGAACCTGCCCGATATTGAGCGGGGGCAACATCCCTTTGGTGTCTTCTTCTTCGTCGTCGCTTGATTCGAGATAAACCTTCAAAAACCCGTCAAATTTAATGACTTCGCCCTGCGCTACGAGTTCTTCGGCGGTGGTCGAAATGCTAATCGTAGCAATGGTGCGTTCCAACTGCGCGTCGGCCATCTGAGACGCAATGGCGCGCTTCCAGATGAGTTCGTAGAGGCGTTGCTCGTTGCGGTCGGTGCTGGCTTTGGTTTCGCCAAAATTGGTAGGGCGAATGGCTTCGTGGGCTTCCTGCGCCGATTCAGACTTGGTTTTGTAAGTACGCGGGTGGTGGTATTTGTCGCCAAACTCCCCCGTAATCGCGTCTTTGGCTTTCTGCATCGCCTCCTCTGACAGGTTGGTGGAGTCGGTACGCATGTAAGAAATCTTTCCCGCTTCGTAGAGTTTTTGGGCCACGGTCATCGTCTGCGACACCGAAAAACTCAACTTTCGTGAGGCTTCTTGTTGGAGAGTAGAAGTCGTGAAAGGTGCGGCAGGCGATTTTTTGGCGGGTTTTACTTCCAAGTTTTTGATGGTAAACGTTGCCCCTTTGCATTTTTCCAAAAAAGTACGGGCTTGGGCTTCGGTCTCAAAGTTTTTGGGAAGTTCGGCTTCTAGCACCTTGCCACCAGGAAGGTCAAATTTGGCGATTACCTTGAAAGAAGACTTAGACTCGTGGGCTTCTACGTCGCGCTCGCGCTCTACGATAAGCCGCACCGCCACCGATTGCACTCGCCCCGCCGACAGCGCGCTGTTGCTTCCAATCTTGATTTTGCGCCAAAGTACGGGCGAAAGCTCATAGCCCACCAATCTGTCCAACACGCGCCGCGCTTGCTGGGCATTGACCAAATCCATGTCAATAGCACGTGGATTTTGGATGGCTTTTTGCAAAGCCGTCTTGGTGATTTCCCGAAAAACAATGCGTTTTGTCTCGGCAGAGAGGCCCAACGCCTCTTTCAAGTGCCACGAAATCGCCTCTCCCTCGCGGTCGTCGTCAGTGGCGAGCCAAACCTCTTCCGACGATTTGGCGAGCTTTTTCAACTCATTGATTACCTTTACTTTATCGGGAGAAACTTCATACGCAGGATGATAGCCGTTGCGTACATCCACCCCCAAGTCTTTGTCGGGGAGGTCGCGCACGTGGCCAAAACTTGATTTGACGGTAAAGTCACTTCCCAGGTAGCCTTCAATGGTTTTGGCTTTGGCAGGAGACTCTACAATGACTAAATTTTTTGACATGGAGTGGGATGCGCCGAAGCGCGAGTTATTTTGATTTATTGATTTTTGGCCTCAAATATAGAGGGTTATTGCGAAAAATAAGCAACATTGCGATTAGAGGATATTTGTAGAACCGACGTACAAGGGTTGAATTTGAAATCCAACAAGTGTACTACTTCCCACCGTACTTTCCCTCAAAAACCTTCACCGCAGGCCCGATGAGGTGGATGTTTGTGAAAGTTATGCCATCGGTTTCAAAAGACACCCCCAACGTTCCGCCTTCGGTCAGCACCCGCACGGGCGAGGGCATACCCAATCGAATACAAGCAGCCAACGCGCAGGCGGTCACCCCCGTACCGCAAGAATACGTTTCATCTTCTACCCCTCGCTCGTAGGTACGCACGCGCAGGGTTTGTGCGTCAATGATTTCGACAAAATTGACGTTGGTCCCGCCCTTCGGTCCGTAAGTATCGCCGTATCGAATGGCTCGCCCGATACCCACTACATCGGTGGCTTTTACATCACCCACAAACGTAACGTAATGTGGAGAACCTGTGTTTAGAAAAAGCGCGTTGCCATCGGTTGCGACTGCTTCTACATCCATCATCTTGAGCGAAACCTCCTCCAAATTGGCCGTGGCTTCGTGTGGACCATCCACAGCCAAAAAGGTAGTACGGTCGTTAAATACCCTTAAATCTTGGGCAAAACGCACCGTGCAGCGTCCGCCGTTGCCGCACATACTGCCCTCGTTGCCGTCGGCGTTGAAATACACCATTCGGAAATCGTAGTCATCGGCGTTTTGGAGCAGAATGAGTCCATCGGCGCCTATCCCAAACCGACGGTGGCAGAGGTGTTCGATGTATTTTTGGCTCACAGGAAACGTTCTTTCGCGGTCGTCCACCATGATGAAATCATTGCCCGTACCTTGATATTTGAAAAATTGAAGCATTTGTTGGAACATTAATATCGTCGAAATCAAATTTTTTATCGGTCATTACCCGTCTTGCATTGTTGGGACAACGTATTTTTTGCCTTTCAAAGTTCTATCTTTGCTTTTACTTCCGTTCCTGTATTTGTTGTTTCTCATTTTTGCATTTCACATTTCTGCATTTTATACTTTTGCATTTCTGCATTCCACATTTCTGCATTTTACACTTTTCAATATGCGTTTACTTTACACGATTTGGTGCGGCTTTTGGTTCATCTTCATTTTTTTGTTGTTTTTTCCTTTCACTTATCTTTTCCTCCAAAAAAAACAGTGGAAGCCCTACGCCCACGCCATCAATCGGCTTTGGGGACAGATTTTTTTTCGGATGGTGGGCATTCGCCTTGACATCGAATATCGCTTTCGTCCCGATACCAAACAAACCTACATTTTTTGTGCCAATCATTTTTCGTACTTAGACATTGCCGTGATGGGGGTCATTATTCCCAATTATTTCGCTTTTGTGGGCAAGCACGGCGTGAAGAACATCCCCCTTTTTGGATATATGTTTCGTAAACTACACATCCAAGTCAATCGTGAAAGTGCATCCAGCAGAGTTTCGACACTCACCAAATCGCTCAAAACGCTGGCAGAAGGGCGCAGTATCGTGATTTATCCAGAAGGAGGTATCAAAACAAAAAATCCACCCCAAATGCACCTACCTTTGGCTGAGGGCGCATTTAAGATGGCGATTCAGCAGCAAGTACCAATCGTACCAATCACGCTGCTGACCAATTATCAAATTATTCCTGACAAAACCCCTTTTCGCTTGCATCGTGTGCCGATGCGAGCGGTGGTACATGAGCCATTGCCAACGACGGGATTGACCTCACAAGACGCCAACGCTCTGAGAGAACGATGGTATCAAGTAGTGCAAGACGAATTACACAAAACATAAAAAAGCAGTCGGCCAGTGGCGATTAGTACGCCTGTGGCCGACTGCTCGGGTAGTTTTGCGAATACGCCAAGATGTTTGTTACGGTACGCTCCGAAGGCTGCCGAGAGATTCGATTCATTAGACTTTTCAGCTCGATGGTATCGAGATAAAAATCCAACAATTCCTGATCGCCCATGAGTGCATCTTCAATGAGCAGGTTTTCGTCATCGGTTGTTTCTTCATAAACATACCGAATCACATCATCTGGGGTAAACGTTTGTATCATATATAGGAACGCGTTTGCTGAGTTGCTTTCTCAAGTTGATCAGCGCGTAACGCATTCTACCCAATGCCGTGTTGATGCTCACTCCTGTGGCATCGGCGATTTCCTGAAAACTCATGTCTTCGTAGTGCCGCATGACAAGCACTTGACGCTGAGGGTCTGGCAATCGTTGAATCAGTTCACGCAAGTGCTCATGGGTCTCTTGACGAATCTGAAGCGACTCAATGGAGTCTTCTGAAAAATCAAGCGAATTGAACACGTTGCTACCGTCTTCAAACACTACTTCGGGATAGCGTTTTTCGCGCCGAAAATAGTCAATAGCCAAGTTGTGAGCGATTCGTAGTATCCAAGGCAAAAACTTACCTTCGTCGTTGTATCTACCAGATTTGAGCGTTTCGACGGCTTTGACAAAGCTATCCTGCATTAAATCTTCGGCTACGTACTGATCTTTGACAATCAGATAAATAGTGGTATAAACTTTGGATTTGTGACGCTGAACGAGTTTTTCGAAACATTTCTCGTTGCCCTGAACATACAATGAAACAAGCTCACTGTCGCTAACTTGGTACTTTTCCATCTTTTTATGTACGATTAGTTAACGTAAAGGTGTGCTTCGATAGTATGTCCTCCTTGTGTTTTAGTTGAAGAAAATTACACTGCGTCTTGTTTGATGTGCCAAAGGTAATACATAAAAAAAATATAATGCAAGTATTTGGCAAAATTTTTTTAGAAGTGTAGAAAAAACACCAAATATAATTCTGAACTTTTTGAATAAACCCAAATAATTGTTGGTATTACACTAATCCAAGAAAAAATTGTGTTTGAAAAATCAGCACATCAAAATTTTGAATTTTTAACCAAATTTCTGCAATTCTTTGAGAGAAATACGGCCTTCATAAATGGCTTTGCCGACGATGACACCGAAGAGATTCATCTCGGCCAACTGCTCGATGTCGCTCAACTGACTCACGCCACCGCTGGCAATAATCTGTAAGTTGGGGCAGTGGTCTTGGAGGTTTTTGTACAGGTCAAACGACGGGCCTTGTAGCAGGCCGTCTTTGGCTACGTCGGTACTGATGGTGTATTTTGCGCCTTTCTCGACCCAATTTTGCACAAAATCATACACCCACAGTCCCGTGCCTTCTTCCCAGCCGCTCACGGCTACGCGCTCGTTGCGGGCATCGGCACCGAGAATCATCTTGTCGCCGCCGTGTTGTACGAGCCAACTTTCAAACAAATCAGGTTTTTTGACGGCAATGCTCCCCCCTGTGACTTGCTTGGCACCACATTCAAAGACCACCCGCAAATCGTCATCAGACTGCACGCCGCCGCCAAAGTCAATGTGCAATTGGGTTTTGGCAGCGATAGTTTCCAATACTTTCCAATTGATGACTTTTTTGGCTTTGGCCCCGTCCAAGTCCACCAAGTGCAGGCGCGTGAGGCCCGCGTCTTCAAACTGTTTGGCTACTTCGAGGGGATGTTCGTTGTAAATGGTTTTTTGGCCGTAATCGCCTTGGGTGAGTCGGACGCATTTGCCTTCGATGAGGTCTATGGC
>JALOLW010000239.1 GCA_025455795.1 Spirosomataceae bacterium | reverse complement strand
GCGCAGCATGTCTTCGTAGGTGTACTGTTTGCCCTGCTTGACGAGTTTTACACGCGGTTTTGGGAGGAGTGCTGTCATTATCTAATCGGAATCGCTTAAATTTGAGGGCTAAAATAACCAATTATTCCCCAATCCCCAAAAATTGCCTCCTCTGATGAAAATCCTCTTCTCGATGCTGATTCAAAAATATTTTCGTTCCTTGTTAATTTTTATGGTCACAGCGTCTCGCAGCGTTTATCAATTTATCTCTCTGTGGTACTCTGTGTCAAACTCCGTGTTCCTCTGTGTCCGTCTAACTTCGTCAAAAAAACGTTTTGTTTACGTTCTGTATTCGTTATTCGCCATTTCGCTTTTTTCTTGTCAGGACAAAACCCTTTTTACCAAACTTGACGCCGAACAAACGGGCATTGATTTTTCTAATCGTATCAACGAAAACGATACGCTCAACATCCTTGATTTTGAGTACGTCTATAACGGGGGTGGCGTGGGCATCGCCGACATGAACGGTGACAGCCTTCCCGATGTGGTTTTCTCTGGCAATCAGGCCAATAGCCGCATTTACCTCAACCGCACCAACGTCGAAAACTTGAAATTTGAAGACATTTCTCAAAAAGCGGGGATTTCCAACCAGGGCCGTTGGTGTTCGGGGGTGAGTATCGTGGATATCAACGCCGACGGGCGCAACGACATCTATCTCACCGCCACCACGCAGGGGCGCGAATGGCAACGTGCCAACCTGCTCTTTGTCAATCAGGGCAACGACCAAGACGGTATTCCTACTTTCAAAGAAATGGCCGCCGAGTACGGCATCGCCGATACGGGACACTCGATGCACGCGGCGTTTTTTGACTATGACAATGACGGCGACTTGGACTTGTACGTACTGACCAACGTGGTCGAAAACAACCCCAACCAATACCACGAAAAACGCCGCGACGGGTCGTCGCCTACGACCGACCGCCTTTATCGTTGCGAATGGGCGGCGGGCGTTCCCCATCCCACTTATACCAACGTCTCCAAAGAAGCGGGTATTCAAATCGAAGGCTACGGGTTGGGTATCAATATCTGCGACATCAACCGCGACGGCTGGAAAGATATTTACGTTACAAACGACTATCTATCAGACGATTTGCTGTATATCAACAACCGAAACGGGACTTTTACTGACCGTGCGGCGAGTTATTTCAAACACACCAGCAACTCTGCCATGGGCAACGACGTGGCCGACATCAACAACGACGGCTTGCTCGACATCGTAGCCGTGGATATGCTTCCCAAAGACAATCAGCGAAAGAAAAAACTCATGGGGCCCAACAGCTACCAAACGTACCTCAACAACGACCTCTACGGATTCACGCACCAGTATGTACGCAATACGCTCCAACTCAACATGGGCAACCGCCCCCACTCCAACGAACCCGTGTTTTCGGAAATCAGCTTGCTCGCGGGCGTGGCCGAAACCGATTGGAGTTGGACGCCGATGGTGGCCGATTTTGACCACGACGGTTGGCGCGATTTGATTATTACCAACGGCTTCCCGCGCGACATCACCGACCGCGATTTCGCGCAGTTTCGGGCCATGAGTAGCACCGTGGCTTCCAAAGACTACATCATCGGCGAAATCCCCGTTGTTAAAATTCCCAATTTTGCGTACCACAACAACAAAGACCTCACTTTTAGCGATGTTACCCAAGCTTGGGGCTTAGACGAACCCTCGTTTACCAATGGTGCCGCCTACGCCGATTTGGACTTGGATGGTGACTTGGACATCATCACCAACAACATCAACGACTCGGCCTTTGTGTATCAAAACAATAACCTCACCCCTTACCCCTCTGCTGGAAAAGAGGGGAATAAGCGATTTTTACGAATTAATTTCAAAGGCCCCGAACGCAACCCCGCAGGATTGGGCGCGGTGGTGCAGGTGTTTTACGACGACCAAACGCAGGTCTATGAACACACACCTTATCGGGGGTATTTGTCGTCGGTAGAGCCAGTGGCGCATTTTGGACTGGGACAGACGGCTTTCGTCAAAGAAATACGGGTGCGCTGGCCCAACGGCAAAATGCAGCGAATCAAAGAGGTACGGACCAACCAAAAAATCACGTTGGACATCAAAAACGCCCAAGAAGACGCCGCTAATTTTTGGCAAAAAAGCCCCGAAAATTACCTGTTCAACGACTTGACTGACAGCCTCGGTATCAACTACACCCACACCGAGCCTGAATACATTGATTTTAATGTTCAGAAATTGCTGCCGCACAAATTCTCCCAATATCCACCGGCGGTGTCGGTGGGAGATGTCAATGGTGACGGGCTGGACGACGTGTTTTTGGGTGGTTCTAAATTCAGAAAAGGGACTTTTTTGCTCCAAACACCCAACGGAAAGTTTACCCAAACCGATTTGTTGCCTGGTAAAGACAGTCTGGACAAGCCCCAAGAAGATGTGGGAACGCTCCTTTTTGATGCTGACGGCGACGGCGACAACGACCTTTACATCGCGGGAGGAGGCTACGAAATTGTCAATGGGCGGGCTGATAATTTCCAAGACCGACTTTACCTCAACGACGGCAAAGGGCATTTTGAGTTGGCTATCAACGCTTTACCCAAAGAAAACGTGAGCGGCTCGTGCGTCAAAGCGGCTGATTTTGACCGCGATGGCGACTTGGATTTGTTTGTGGGCGCACGGGTAGAGCCAAACCAGTACCCCAAGGCGGTCAATAGCGTGATTTTACGCAATGATACCTCACCCCCTTCCCCTCTCCTTCCTAAGGAGAGGGGTGCCCCGAACTCGCTTCGGGGCGGGGTGAGGTTCACGCCCATTTCGAGCGTGTCTGGCCTCATCTGCGATGCCCTCTGGACCGACTACGACAACGACGGCTGGATGGACTTGCTCCTCGCGGGCGAGTGGATGCCCCTGACCCTCATGAAAAATGAAAAAGGACAAAAATTTACAAATTTATCCCCCCTCCGGGGGCAAGGGGGCTTTGGTTTTTGGAACAGCCTCGCAGCGGGTGATTTTGACAAAGACGGCGATACCGACTACATCGCGGGTAACCTTGGTCTCAATACCCTCCTGAAAGCCTCCGAACAAGAACCCATCAGTATTTATGCCAACGATTTCAACAACGACGGTCGGTTTGATGCTATTCCGATGGTGTATTTTCCTGACAATCAAGGCAAACGCGGCCTCGTGCCTTTCCACGGACGCGAAGACCTCATCAAAGAGGTGATTCAGATGCGGGCGCGTTTTCCGTTGTACAAAAACTTCGCCAACGCCACCCTTGACAGTGTATTGACCCCCGACGAAAAACAAAAAGCGTTGGTGCTGAACGCTACCTACTGTCAGTCGAGCTACGTCGAAAACTTGGGCAAAGGGGAGTTCAAAATTACTCCGCTGCCCGTACTGGCGCAGTTTGCGCCCATCAATGGCATGGTGGCCGAGGATTTTGACAATGACGGAAACCTGGACGTACTACTGGTGGCCAACGACTACGGCAACGAAACCAGCACGGGCTGCTATGATGCCTCCAACGGACTGCTACTCAAAGGCGACGGCAAGGGTGGTTTTCAGGCACTTAGCCAAAATCAGACGGGTTTTTACGTGCCGTTCAACGCCAAAGGATTGGCCCAACTCACCGATGCCCAAGGCCGTAGGGTGCTCGTGGCTTCGCAAAACCGTGGGCGGGTGCATCTATTTGGACAGACGGGCAGAAGCCTTACTTGGGTCAATCTTCAACCCACCGACGCCGTGGTGATTGTCAAAACCAAAAATGGCCAAACTCACCGCCAAGAGCTGTACTACGGACAGTCGTTTTTGTCGCAGTCGGGCAGGAAGTTACCACTGTCGGGGCAGGAAGTGTCCGTAGAAATCATTGATTTTCAGGGGAAAACGCGGAAAGTGAAGTAGGCCATCGTTGTATCTGTACATATCATCAAAACGGACAAAAGCAACGTTCAACATTAGTCGTAGGTGTTTATGGGCTGTTTTGTGTTTTTATCCTACCTGTCAATACACAAAACTATACTCGCCGCTGCCGACTTCGATGCCTTTGTCGGTGAAGCGGAGTTGTTGGGCGGTGGCTAGTTCACGCATTTTGTCGTTGGAGGCGTTGGGCAGCACGATGTACGCGCGGCTGTTGGCAGGGACATTGACCGTCACTTTGGTTTGGCCGTTGGTGATTGCCCAACTTGACCCAATCGTACCAAAAGGACTTTGATAGGTGGCTTTGGCTGAGGTCAATCCGCCGCCAATTTTGGGGGCAATGGTGAAAATTTTGAAACCTGCTTTGCTCAACTGAATCCCCGTAATGTGCTGATACATCCAATCGCCAATGGCCCCGTAGGCGTAGTGATTGAACGAATTCATGCCTACGTCCTGAAAACTTCCATCGGGCTTGATACCATCCCAACGCTCCCAAATCGTAGTCGCGCCTTTTTTGACGGGATAAAGCCACGAAGGGTAGGTTTCTTGCATCAAAAGCGTGTAGGCCATGTCGTTTTGACCGAAGCGCGTCAAGACATGGCACAAGTAGGGCGTTCCCAAAAAGCCCGTTGTGAGGTGATTTCCGTGGGCTTTGATGTCTTTGACGAGGCGCTCGACGGCCTGTGGGCGGAGGTTGTCGGGCAGAAGGTCAAAGTGCAATGCCAACACGTAGGCCGTCTGTGTGTTGCAAGCCAAGCGGCCACTCGCCGACACAAACTCGCGCTGAAACGCCTTTTTGATTTTTTCGTACAACTCGCCGTAATAAGCCGCGTCGGTGGGTTTGCTCAACACCAACGCCGCCTGCGCCGTAAGCCGCGCCGATTGGGCATAAAAAGCCGATGCAATGAAATCGTTGTCGGTTTTGGGTTCGGGCAGGAGCGCATCCGTGCCACGGTACGAGAGCCAATCGCCAAAATGAAAGCCCGTGGTCCAAAGATGGGTTTCGCCCGCTTGTTTTTGGATGTAGCCCACCCATTTTTTCATGGATTGGTACTGATTTTCGAGAATACGGCGGTCGCCATAGACTTGGTACATCTCCCAGGGGACAATGGTGGCCACATCGGCCCAGCCCGACGAGGCGGTGTTGTTGCGGAGTACATCAGGCACGACAAACGGCACCGCACCGTCGGCTTTTTGGTCGAGGGCTACGTCGTGCAGCCATTTGGTGAAGAAACCAGCCACGTCCTTGTTGAAAGTAGCCGTGCGGGCAAACGCCTGCGCGTCGCCCGTCCAACCCAGCCGCTCGTCGCGCTGCGGGCAGTCGGTAGGCACATCCACAAAATTGCCTTTTTGTCCCCACAAGATGTTGTGTTGGAGTTGGTTGAGAAGCGGATTGGAACATTCAAACGTCCCCGCCGCAGGCATTTCGGAGTGAACCACCACGCCCGTGATTTGGTCGGTGGTCAAGTCGGTGGGCCACCCTTCCACGCGCACGTACCGAAAGCCCATGAAAGTAAAGCGTGGCTCGTAGGTTTCGGGTTCACCGCCTCGGAGGGTGTAGTTGATTTCGCACTTGGCCGCGCGGAGATTGGCCGTATAAAAATTGCCCTTTTGGTCAAGCACTTCGGCGTGCGTGATGCGGATTTTGGTGCCTGCCGTGCCTTGCACTTTGAACCGTACCCAACCCACCATGTTTTGTCCAAAATCCACGACGGTTTCACCCGCAGGTGTTTTGAACACTTTGAGCGGTTTGATTTCTTCGATACGGCGCGTGGGCAAGCCCGCAGGCGCGACGAGGTTTTTCTTGGAATGATTGGCTATTTGGGCAGCCCACCAGCCACTTTCGTCAAAACCCGCACTATTCCAACCCGTTTTTTCCATGCGCGCGTCGTAAGTTTCGCCGTTGTATAGGTCGTTTTCGCGGACGGGGCCGTTGTTGTTGGCTTTCCAACTGTCGTCTGTACCGATGATTTGCTCAGTGCCGTCGGCGTATTTGATGACCAACTGCGCCAATAACGCCAACTTTGTACCATACACATTGCGGTTGTTTTCCCAAGCCAAAAACCCTCGGTACCAGCCATCGCCCAGCATTGCCCCGACGGCGTTGGGGCCTGTTTTGACCAGATTGGTGACATCGTGTGTAAAATACTGAAAACGAGATTGGTACGCTGTCCAACCTGGCGCGAGTACGTCTTGGCCTACGCGCTGCCCGTTGAGGTACATTTCGTTGAAGCCGCGACTCGTCACGTACAAGCGGGCAGAGGCGATTTTGGATTTCAGCACAAACTCCTTGCGAAGCAGCGACGCGGGTTGTTGTTTTTTGACATCAAAACCGTCTTTTTCGGGTTCTATCCATTGTGCTTTCCAATCCGATTCGCCCAAAAGCCCCATCTCAAACGACTGCACGGCAGAAGTGGCCACGTTGTCGTGATTATCGGTGACAGTGACGCGCCAAAAATACCGTTGCCGACTCATCAGCGCGTCGCCCGCGTACTCCACCAAATGCGACTCGTCGGAGGTTACTTCTCCCGACGACCACAGCACCGACCGTTTAGAAAACTTGGCATCTTTGGCGACTTCGAGAAGGTACTGTTTTGCTAAAACGCGGTTCGGTAGCATCTATGCCGATTGGATTGGTTTTGTATTCCACGCGCGGCTGCTCGATGGTCAAAGGCGTTTGAGCAAAAGCGGAGGTACACACAAGCAAAAAGACAATAAGGCGATTCATGGAGTCAGATGTTTAAAGTTTTTTGGGACACAGAGTGGCACGGAGCGATTTCTATTTGTTGTAAAAAAAGCGTTTTTCTCCAAAATTCTACGGGCAGCCCGCTATCGTCGCCTTAAAAACGCTGCCAGCGACCACCTGAAAATTGGGGAGCAGAACGATAGAATTGCCTGCTTGATAGGTGATATTGGCCCCTGATTCAATAGTGTTTTGCCCTTCGATTTGGAGGGAGGCTTTGAAGTTTTGCGTGCCTCCTACGGGTGCAGTAAGCGAGAGGGTGGGAGGGCAGTTGTCCGTTTTGATTTTGTACAAATTTCCCCCAAAAAACGAGATAGCGTACAGTTCTCCACTGCTGTCTTGTCCAAAAGCAATGAGATTGGGGAGATTGGGGCTTTGCAAAACGTTGGTATATGTACCGTTGAGTTCTCGTTTGAGTGTCCAGATTTTGCCAGAAGCATAGTCGCCATAAAGGTAGTGGCCATACAGCGACGGATGCTGCGCGCCTCGATATACATAGCCCCCAATGACCGAGGCCGTATTGCCGCCGTTGTGGTCAAAGCCCGCGTATTCGAGGAGGGGAAACGTCATCGTTGTACTATCATCGCAAGTGACTTGGTAAGGGTAGCGGTGGTTGCCTTCGTAGCACCGCCAACCGAAATTTTGCCCTCCTGCACTACCATTAGCCACAAAATCCACTTCTTCCCAGCCGTCTTGCCCGTTGTCGCCGAGCCAGAGGTCACCGTTGAGTTTGTCGAAAGTCATGCGCCACGGATTGCGAAGGCCACGCGCCCAGATTTCGTCGGGGATGTTGTCGTTGGGAGATTGATAAGGATTGGTTGTTGGAATGTTGTAAGGTGTGGCGCTATTGACATCTATCCGAAGGATTTTGCCAAAAACCAAGGCGAGATTTTGGGCTTGATTGAGCGGGTCGCCTACAACAGCCCGTCCGCCGTCGGCGTTGTCGCCCGTGGCGATATAGAGATATCCGTCTTGTCCAAAGGCGATTTCTCCGCCTCGGTGGCCTATGGGATTGTTGTACGGAATCGTCAAAATAGGGAACTCCGTAGGGTCGGCTTGGTTGGGGTCGGAAGTGCTGCGGTTAAATTGTGAAATTTGCACCTGTGCGTCGGGTGAGCGCACATACATGACATAAATCTTGCCGTTTTGAGCGTAGTCAGGATGAAAAGCAAAACTAAAAATGCCACTCCATTGGGGGTTGTTGATTTTTGAACTGATGTCCACAAAAGGGGTGTTGAGCACCGTATCGTTTTGAATCACTTTGATTTTCCCACCTATTTCAGATACAAACAACCGCGCATCCCCCGCCGACTCGACATCGGTAGGGCGGGTAAAGTTGGAAGCGTATAGGTCAAGCGAGATAGTGGGGTTTTGGGCAAAAGTCAGCGGTCGTACCCATCCCAAAACAAGAATAACCAGCAATCGTCTGACGTTCATATTGGTGTTGACTTAGCGTGACAGCCGCATCGGAATTCCGCACTCGTGGAGGTGTTTTTTTAAAGTGGGTATTTCGATTTCTTTAAAATGAAAAATACTTGCCGCCAAGCCCGCGTCCGCTTTGCCCGTGGTAAAAACGTCATAAAAATGGGCGATTGTTCCTGCCCCGCCCGACGCAATGACGGGGATGTTGGCATTTTCGGAGATAATCGCGGTGAGTTCGAGCGCAAAGCCGTTTTTGGTGCCGTCGGTGTCCATCGAAGTCAGCAAAATCTCCCCCGCGCCGCGCTCCTCCACTTCTTTGGCCCATTCGATTGTTTTGAGTGCCGTAGGCTTCCGCCCGCCGTGGGTGTGAACAAGGTGAATGTCGAGGGTAGAGTGCGGAGTGTCGAGTTGGTGTTCATCATTCGACATTTTCAACTCGACACTCGAAACTTTCTTGGTATCTATCGCCACCACGATACACTGACTACCAAACTCTAAGGCCAACTCATTGATAAGGTTGGGGTTGCGAACGGCGGCGGAGTTGATAGACACTTTGTCGGCACCCGCATTGAGCAGTGCCGACACGTCGGCTTTGGACGAAATTCCTCCGCCTACCGTAAACGGAATATTGACGGTACGCGCGACGCGCCGCACGAGTTCGATGAGCGTACTGCGCCCTTCGACGGTGGCCGTGATGTCCAAAAACACCAATTCGTCCGCGCCCTGCTCGGCGTAAAACGCGCCCAATTCGACGGCATCGCCAGCATCACGCAGATTGACAAAATTGACCCCTTTGACAGTTCGTCCGTCTTTGACATCAAGGCAAGGAATGATTCTTTTGGTAAGCATTGGTGGAATATTTGAAGCACAAATAAAGCCAAAAATTGGCGATAAAACGCTATTTTGGTGTCAAAGACGTGCTGACTTAAAGTGAGTTTTGAAAGATGAGTTTTTAGACGGACACATTTGGTGGGTCAAAGATTTTGAAAATATCAGGTATTCGTAAATGGTTCTTAATGAGATACTTAAACAGTCTTTTTCCAACTGT
>JALOLW010000238.1 GCA_025455795.1 Spirosomataceae bacterium | reverse complement strand
GTAGAAGATACAGGAAAAAAATGCCGATGTTAGGTAGATTTTGTTGATTTTTGTGGGTGTCTTCATCCCATCTCCCTCTATGTCTGGTATTTGTGGTATTGTTTATTTTGACCAAAGACCCCTCGACGACGAGCTCGCCCGCATGACGCAAGCCCTCGCGCACCGAGGCGCGGGCAGTATAAACACTTGGCAAAAAAAACACGTTGGTTTGGCGCAGCTAATGCCCTTTGAAAATACTCAAAATCAACTCTTTACTGCCCCCAACGACCTCGTAGCCGTAGCCGACGCCCGCATAGACAGCCGCGAGAAAAACATCCTAAATCTCTATCAAAAACACGGTCAAAATCTCCTTTTCGACCTCACGGGTGACTTTGCCTTTGCGGTTTGGGACGCTTCGCGCCAATCGCTCTTTTGTGGGCGCGACCACACCGCCGCCCGTCCGTTGTACTATGTTTTTGAGCCTTATCAATATTTTGCGTTTGCGTCCGAAATCAAAGCCCTGTTGGTCTTGCCTTTTGTGGAGAAAAAACGCAATGCTTCCAAAATCGTACGCTACATCGAGTGGGCTTCTTATTTGCGTCCTTACCGTTCCGAAACTTTTTTTGAGGGAATTTACAGCCTTCCGCCTGCCCAACTGTTAAGCGTCAAAGCCGACGGCATCAGTTCGCGTTTTTGTTGGGATTTGAATTTGGGTCGTTTTGCTCACCTCAAAACCGACCAAGACTACCTCGAAGCTTTTCGAGAGACGTTTGTGGCATCGGTGCGAGCGCGCACGCGCGGAGTTTCCCCCGTAAGCGCGCACCTGAGCGGCGGGCTGGACTCGTCTTCGGTCTGTGTGGTGGCGCACCAGCAGTTGGGCTTGCCGCTGCATACGCTGCATTTTGACGTGGGCGATATTGCAGAAGCCAACGAACGACCTTTTGCGGAGGCAGTATTGGCGCAAGGAAAATACACCCACGAGTACGTACCCCCTGCGTCTGATTTGGTCGAAAGTCTGCAAAAAATGGCACGGATTTTTGACCGCCCCGATCATTTTACGTTGCTGCCTACCTACCACTTGGCCACCGCTGCCGCTGTACAGCAGCACGGCAGTAAGGTACTCCTCACAGGCCACGACGGCGATAGTGTGGTGGGCTACGGACGCGGCTATCCGTTTGGGCTGTTAGAAAAAAAAGAATGGGCTACTTTCAAAAACCTCATGCAGACTTACGCCCAAATGCCCGAACTTGTGCAGCAACTCCCCGAATGGGAACGCTGGACACTCGAAAAAAAATACCAACATTTGCTCAAGATTTACCTCAACCCAAGCCTCAAAAAATCGCTCAAAAACAAGCAGTTAGGAGAATTTTTGAAGCTCTTTTGGCAATACCGAAAACACCTTGACGCGAAGCTGTGGCCGTCGTTTGAAAATATTTTTGAAAAATTAAGTGACTTTATCAAAACGCCCTCGTCTAAGCGACTTTTTGTGACAGAGACTGATTACGGTTTTGACAGTACGCACAACGCCCTCATTGCCGATATGCTCCACGAGGGAATGTTGGAAAGTACCGAGGAGTTTGAGCATTTGGCCGCGCACCACGGCCACGAAGCCGCGCATCCGTTTTATGACAAACATCTGATGGAGTTGTGCATGGTGATACCCGACCGCTTCAAATTTGACAACGGCTACCGACGGGGTCCGCTCCGCCACGCCATGCGGGGCCTCCTACCCGACCCCGTGCGCCTACGCATGACCAAAGTCGTGATGACGCAGCCCATTGTACAGCCGCTCCGCGCCGAACAAAAAGCCCTCCGTGAAATACTCCACGAAGCTACCCACAAACTCCCCCATTATTTTGACGAACAAACGGTACAGTATTTTCATCAGAAATTTGAACACGCCGCTCGCTTAATCGGTCAGCCTGATTTCAACCGTCCGTCAGAAGTCATCCGAAGTATTCACCTCGCGGTGTGGCTGCTTTAAGTACTAAAGCAAAAGTTTTCGGGTGTATCCCCACAAGGGTTCAAAACCCTTGTGGGGCTGAATGCAACGAATCAAGCACCCGAAAACTTTTACTCACCCCCTTCAAAGTTACTTAAACGCTTGAATTCCAGTAATTTCCTTGCCCAAAATCAGCAAGTGAATATCGTGCGTACCTTCGTAAGTAATGACCGATTCGAGGTTCATGATGTGCCGCATGATGGGGTAGTCGCCTACGATACCCATACCTCCGAGCATTTGACGAGCCTCACGGGCGATATTCAAAGCCATTTCGACGTTGTTGCGCTTGGCCATAGAGATTTGGGCGGTGGTGGCGCGGCCTTCGTTTTTGAGCGTACCGAGTCGCCATGCCAACAACTGCGCTTTGGTGATTTCGGTGAGCATTTCGGCCAATTTTTTCTGCTGCAACTGAAACCCTGCGATGGGTTTACCAAACTGCACCCGCTCCAACGCATACTGACGGGCGGTTTCGTAACAGTCCAGGGCCGCGCCAATAGCTCCCCAAGCGATGCCGTAGCGAGCATTGTCCAAACAACCCAACGGCCCTTGTAAGCCTTCGATATTGGGCAGGATGTTTTCTTTGGGAACGCGCACATTGTCAAACACCAACTCGCCCGTCGCGCTGGCGCGTAGCGACCATTTATTGTGAATTTCGGGCGTTGAGAAACCCTCCATGCCACGCTCAACAATCAATCCTTGAATACGCCCCTGCTCGTTTCGGGCCCACACCACGGCAATGTCGGCAAGGGGAGAGTTGGTAATCCAGAGTTTGGAACCGTTCAAAACGACGTGATCGCCCGCGTCGGTAAAATGCGTGAGCATTCCTGCGGGGTTGGAGCCGTGACTGGGTTCGGTCAGGCCAAAACAGCCCAACATTTCGCCCGATGCCAAGCGCGGCAGGTATTTTTGGCGTTGGGCTTCGGAGCCATAGGCATAAATGGGCCACATCACGAGGGAGCTTTGCACCGACACCGCCGAGCGCATTCCCGAATCGCAACGCTCAATTTCTTGGGTAATAAGGCCGTAGGCGATGTAGTCCATTCCGCCCCCGCCGTACTCCACGGGAAGAGTAGGACCAAAAGCCCCGATTTCGGCAAAGTTTTGAATGAGATGCTTCGGAAACTCCGACCGTTGGGCGTATTCTTCGATGATAGGGCGCACATCGCGGTTGATCATCTGGCGCACAGCCTCGCGCACAAGACGGTGTTCTTCCGTTAGCAAATCATCAATTTCATAAAAATCAGTATTGATAGAAGTCGTCGTATGGGTACTGTTCATGATTTTTGGTTTTTTGTATTTCACAAAGATAGCCAAACGTGCGAAAAAAGCCTATTACCGACCCAAATCAGAAGGGAAGAATGGGCGTTTGTGCCGCCAAAACGCCGATTTCGTCGCAATTTACCCCAAGATACCTATCTTCATTTTACTTTTGAATAACAAAACTCCCATTAGACTTTACCATGAAATATCTGCTTTTTATCTTGGGTCTTTGGTGCTCGGTGGCGATGGCCCAAACCTCCTCTCCCAAGCTATTCCTCAACTGTCAGCACACGCGCTGCTACGACGATTTTGTGCGTACCGAGTTGTCTTTTTTTGACTTCGTGCGCGACCGAGGCCAGTCCGACATTGAGGTATTGATAGTTTCGCTTACCACAGCGGCAGGTGGACGCGCCTACACGCTTACGTTTTTGGGACATCAAGCGTATGAAAACCAGTCAGATACGCTCACTTTTGCGACTCGCCAAACCGACACCGAAGACATGATTCGGAAGGCATTACTCAAAAATATCAAGCAAGGTTTGGTGTCGTTTTTGGTCAATACCGACTTGATGAAACAGGTCAATATCAACTTTCCGAAAAGAAAACAAGCCGATGCTAAACCCGAAAGAGACCCGTGGGATTATTGGGTATTCAACCTAGGAACGAGCGGGTCGTTTAGCGGCGAAAGCAACAAAACCTACATGTCGCTTTCCAACAACGCCCGCATCAGTCGGGTATCGCCCGCGTCAAAATTCATCGTGTCGGGTTATTACAACGAAAACCGCAACCGCTTCAACGTGGATGGCGACGTAGTGCGCGTCAAAAACATCAATCATGGTTTTTCGGCTTTGTACGTCCGGGGTTTTTCGGAGCATTGGTCGGCGGGAGGATTTTATCGGGGCTTCCATTCGATTTATCAAAACACCCGCTATTCCCACAGTGTAGCCCCCGCGCTCGAATACAGCGTTTATCCGATTTCCGACATTACTCGGCGGCAATTTCGGTGGGTGTATCAGATGGGAGTGCGCGATGTGAAGTACATTGAGAATACGGTTTTTGACAAAATGTACGAAACCCTCCCCTACCATCAGCTCACTGGGATTTTTGGTGTGACGCAGCCCTGGGGCAATTTTAGCTCTGAAATCACTGGCTATCAGTACCTTCATGATCTTTCCAAAAACCGTTTTAGTTTTGAATTGGAACTCAACTGGCGCGTCGTTGAAGGACTATTTTTTCGTTTTTCGGGCAATGCCAGCTTGATTCGCAACCAAATTTCGTTGGCCAAGTCGAGCGGTACTGCCGAAGAAATCCTTTTGAGTGGTCGCCAACTTCCCACCAATTTCCGTTATGCTTCTTCGTTTGGTCTCAATTATACGTTTGGGTCTATCAACAACAACGTCGTCAATCCGCGTTTTTCGGGAGTGGATTGAAGTATTTTTTCGCAACTTTTTGACCAAAATAGCTGTTTTACCTAACGTCTAAACGATATACAAAAAACGGTAAAATATGCTCGAAGTAACCTCTGACAACAAGCTCAAACGCCTTATTGTAGTGGGCGACCGCGTCTTGATTCGCCCCAAAAACCCCGTTGACCAAACCCCTACTGGTCTATACCTTCCGCCCACTGTCACCGAAAAAGAACAAGTCCAAAGTGGCTACATCATCAAAGTAGGCCCGGGCTACCCGATACCGTCGCCCGTAGAAGATGAGCCGTGGAAAGAAACCGAAGAAAAAGTAAAATACATGCCTCTACAAGCACAAGAAGGCGATTTGGCGATTTATCTTCAACGCAATGCCATCGAAGTAATGTACAACAATGAGAAGTTTGTCATTGTGCCTCAATCGGCTATTTTGATGCTGGAACGTATGGAAGATTTGTTTGGATAAATTGCCATTAACAACTCATTAACAAGGAATTGGCGTTTTTTGCTTTACGTTTGTTTCAAAAATCGTCTCAATCTATTTTTTCAAAAAACATGAAAAAACTACTCTTTTTGTTGCTTTGGAGCGGGGCGGCTTTGGCCCAAGACAAATCACTCCTTTGGGAAATATCGAGCAATGGCCTCACCAAACCCTCTTACGTCTATGGTACGATTCACCTCATCTGTCCCAAAGATTATTTCCTGACCGACGCTACCAAAAAAGCCATCACTGACTGTGAGCAGGTCTATCTCGAGCTCGACATGGATGACCCTGCGCTGATGCCCAAAATGCAACAGATGGCGTTTTTTAAAGATGGCAAGAAAATCAAAGACTACCTCACCTCCGACCAGTACGCTACGTTGGCCGCGTATTTCAAACAAAAAGGAATGAATTTGGACATGATGGGCGGCATGAAACCCCTCACGCTCACCTCGATGATGTACATGGCATTGTTGAGTTGCCCGCCGCAGTCGTATGAGATGGTGTTTGCACAAATGGCCTCCAATACCAAAAAAGAAGTACTCGGGCTTGAAACGCTGGAAGCACAAATGGGCGTTTTTGACTCAATTCCCTACCAAAAACAAGCCGAAATGCTCGTAGTAATGGCCAAAGACGGCGAAAAATCAGTAAAAGAATTTGAGAAAATGGTAGCTACCTACAAAGCCCAAGATGTAGAAGCCTTGCTCAAATTGATGGATGAAAGCGAGATGGATTTTGATGGCTACGAAGAACTTCTACTCAACAACCGCAACGCCGCGTGGATTCCTGTCATGCAGCATGCAATGCAAGCCAGGCCTACTTTTTTTGCCGTAGGAGCCGCGCACTTGGGCGGTGAAAAAGGCGTCTTACAACTGCTTCGTAAGCAAGGCTATACGGTTAGAGCCGTGCTGTAACCCTAAAAATGTCTATCACCTGCTTCGCGGCGACCTAACATTACAGCACCTACCATCGCTATCAAAAACAGCACCGAGGCCAATTCAAACGGAAGCAAATAATCGTTGTAAAGCACATTTCCGAGGCTCTCTACCATCCCCACTTGCGAGTCAAAGCTGTAAGGGTTGTAAGTTCCCATTTGTGATTTACGAAGCACCGCCACCATGATAATACCCAAAGTGCCGCCGACTATCGTTGCGGCCAATTTGGTGAGATTGGTTTTGGCTTCTTCGTCTTCTTTTTTGAGATTCAAAAACATAATCACAAATAGAAACAATACCATAATAGCCCCCGCGTAAACGATGATATTGACCACCGCCAAAAACTGCGCGTTGAGGAGAATGTAATGCCCCGACAAACAGAAAAAAGTAAGAATGAGGTACAGCACGCTGTGGATGGGATTTTTGGACATAATAACCATCAACGCGCTCAAAATGGTGAGAAACGAAAGGAAATAAAAAAAGCCCCCTGTCGCGCCCAATGCCTTGAAATTTGCTAAAATATCTGTCATTTTTATTGAGTATTGTGTAGTGAGTAGTAAGTAGTGAGTAGTGACGGGGCGGCAGCGGTTGCCCGTGCGGTAGTGAGTAGCAATTA
>JALOLW010000237.1 GCA_025455795.1 Spirosomataceae bacterium | reverse complement strand
TTGAACGCCTTTTATTGAGCAACAATGTGCAGGCCGTGTTGGCAGTAGCCCGAGCTGAAAAACTACCCACCGATGCCAAAGAAATCATCAAAGACCCAATGGTATTGGAGTTTTTGGGCTTGAAACGAGAGTCGGCCTATTATGAAAAAGACTTAGAAACCGCCATCATTACGCACCTGCAAGATTTTTTGTTGGAATTGGGCAATGGCTTTTCCTTCGTGGCTCGACAAAAACACATTCATCTCGATGGCGATGAGTTTTTCATAGACTTGGTGTTTTATAACAGGCTACTCCAATGCTTTGTGTTGTTTGAGATAAAAATCACCAAACTCACCCACCAAGATATAGGGCAGTTGCAAATGTATGTCAACTATTACGACCGCTACGAAAAACAAGATTTTGAGAACCCTACCATTGGTATTTTGCTTTGTGCCGATAAAAATGAGGCTGTTGTGAAAATCACTTTGCCCGAAAACAACAAGACCATCATAGCCAGCAAATATCAACTATATCTACCTACCGAGCAGCAACTGATAGAAGAAGTAAGAAAAGAAATTGAGAAATTAGACCAAAACGATATTAGTCATTAGTGTATAGCAGTAAAGATCGTCGCCTTTGACAAGCCACTAACAGTCAATGGTTCATAAATTCGTGCCGCATTGACGGCACGAATTTACAAATCTGGTTACTCAAAAAATGGTATTCCTGCGGGGGCGTATTTTCGCATGGCTTCTTCGTTGATATCTACTCCAATGCCTGGCTTTTCGGAAAGCGGAATAAAGCCGTTGACCACTTGCTCGCCCTCAAATTTGACGATTTCTTTAAACATCGGGTTTTCGTGGAAGTAAATCTGCCACTCCATGATAAGGAAGTTGGGGACGCTCGCGCACACGTGGGCAGAGGCCATTGCGCCCAAGTACGATGCCACCATATGCGGGGCAAAAGGTACGTAGTAAAGGTTGGCTAAATTGGCAATTCGCTGTGCTTCGCCGAGACCGCCGCATTTTTGGAGGTCGGGCATGATGATGTCCACCGCTCCGATTTCGAGCAATTCCCTAAATCCATACGCCAAATAGTGGTTTTCGCCCGCGCAGATGGGTGTGTTGGTGGATTCCCGCACGATTTTATAGGCTTCGGGGTTTTCGGCGGGGAAAGGTTCTTCCAAAAACAGTAGTTTCAACGGCTCCATCATCTTGGCCACGCGCTTGCCCGTGGTGGTATCGTAGCGTCCGTGCATGTCCACGCAGATGTCTATTTTTGGGCCTACGGCCTCGCGTACCGCCGCAATTTGGTTGTACATCCGGTCGAGTTCCATGTTGCTGGCCGTCCAGTTGTAGGCATCGTATTTGTTAGGGTCGTTGTATTCGTCTATGTCAAATTTCACGGCATTGTGGCCCAGTTTTACAGCGTCAGTAGCGGCTTTGGCAAAATCGGCAGGAGTGGGGTTTTTGGAACGATAAGCGGCTGTATCGCAATAGACCCTAATTTTGTCCCGAAACTTTCCTCCAAGTAGCTGATAAACAGGTAGTCCGAGGGCTTTGCCCGTCAAATCCCACAGGGCGGCATCAATGGCCGACAGTACGGCCACGTACATACCCGCTTGTGCGCCCGCAAAAAGCCCGCCGCGTCGTAGGTCTTCAAAAAGCCGATTGGGGTTGAGGGGACTTTTGCCTTTGAGACGGTTGCCGAGTTGCTTCACTAAATGATACGTCCCAGCCGTTGCATCTACTCCTTCACCGTATCCAACGATGCTTTGATTGGTCAAAATCTTAACAATGAGACTGTTACCATTCCGAACATAACCACAGCGAACATCGGTGATTTTCAAATCAGAGGGGGCGGACGAAAGCGGCGTGCGCTCAATCGCGGTTTGGAGTCCTTGCCCAAAACTGCTAAAAGATGAAAAACCAAGGGCAGCAGAAATAG
This sequence comes from Spirosomataceae bacterium, assembly GCA_025455795.1. Classification (GTDB taxonomy): domain Bacteria; phylum Bacteroidota; class Bacteroidia; order Cytophagales; family Spirosomataceae; genus Runella. The sequence goes on along the minus strand of JALOLW010000237.1, from coordinate 4,787 downwards.
CACCTTTGGCGAGAAAATCGCGGCGGGAGGTCCCTTTACTTGCGTAAGAAGAATTTGAAGAAGGTTTCATTGGGTTTTGTTTAAATGAGAGAATGTGGAAGGGGGCTAATGCTGAAATGCCTGAATGTGGAAATGCGTAATTGCTTGAATGTGGAAATGCGTAATTACTTGAATGTGGAAATAGGTTTTCCTGTATTTAGGCATTTCTTCATTTCAACATTCCTAAACTTCTGCATTTTCGCATTTTGCTAACTACCAAGTTCGTTTTTTGAGGTATTCTTGAATCTGTTCTTTGGGAACGGGCAGTTCGTTGATATGGGCATTGAGCCACTGCGAAAAGTCCTTTTCGATGTCGTCGGTCCAGCGGTTGTCTATTTGGCCTGGTGTGTATTTTTGTTGGCGTAGTCGCTCATGCCCAAACATATCGCGCAGTCGCACGATTTCGGAAGTAGTCACCACTTTTTCGACCAAATGCGGGGGAATAAACGTCACCGCACCGTCACGGCCCAGCACTATATCGCCCGCCATGACCATCACCCCCCCGATAAGTGTAGGCTGATTGATACCCACGAGTGTGGTGTTGAGTTCGCCGTCGGGGTTGTTGAGGTGGTGCGAGGGGTGATAGCTCCGATAAAAAGACGTAAAACCCCCGATTTCTTTCAAACCCGCGATGTCGCGGATAGCTCCTTCATAGACAATACCGTTGCCTGTTTTGGCATAAATTGAGTTGCCGAGGTTGTCGCCAATCGTAGGGCCATCTTTGTGCGCCCCAAACTGATTGACCACATACACATCACCTTTGACGAGCATATCAATCGGCCAGGCGTTTTGCGATTTGACGCGCCCGTCTTTTTCGTGACCTTTTTTGTCAATAACCCGATGCACGTCGGGGCGGCCCGGCATGAAAGTCGCCGTCAAAGCCCTGCCTACCAGCACACTATCAGGATTGATGACCTGCCAGCCTTCGGCGTATTGGTACTTGTAGTTTTGGCCTTTCATCACCGCCCACGCCTCTTCGTGCGTCACGCGGCGCATGCGTTTGAGGAGGGCATCGGAGACTTTGGGGCGACCGTCGGGAAAGCGTTCGCCTTTCCATTCGGGCGTCAAAAAGAGCAGTTCTTCTTTGGAAATTTGTTGGGCAAAAAGCGGCAAGCAAGCTACCGCCCAGCAGATACTGGCGAGGAGAAAACGTTTCATTATTGGAGGGGTTTGGACGTGAACTTGTTGTACAAACACAACACCAATAAAAGCGCGTGACTTCGTCAAATTACTTTTCGGCGGGCTTGGGATTAGATATTCACTCGTTCGGGGCCGCCCGTGCGGCACGACTGAGAATTATAGCCTCAATGAAAGCGAGTTGGCAACTGTCGTGCCACGAGTAGCTCCGCACGATTTTGAACACTCAAATTGGACAACTTTCCCAAAAGTTGCCCAATTTGAGTGCAATAAGCTATGTCGCACTCGATATACGCTTTACAGATTTTTTTTCTTCAACTCTTGGACAGCGTGGTGGGCGGCGCGGGCCGTAAACGCCATAAACGTCAACGAGGGATTTTGAGTGGAAGTGGAGGTCATTGCCGCACCGTCGGTGACAAAGACGTTTTTGCAAGTGTGCAACTGATTCCACTTGTTCACAAGCGATGTTTTGGGGTCTGCGCCCATGCGTACCCCACCCATTTCGTGGATGTCGAGGCCCGGATTGCGCTTATCGTCGTTGATTCTGATGTTTTTGAAACCTGCTTTTTGAAGCATTTCGGACGCTTGCCCAAAGAAGTGCTTGAGCATGCGCTCGTCGTTTTCATCATAACCCACCGACGTAATCAACTGTGGAATCCCGTATTTGTCTTTTTTGTCGGCACTCAATCGCAGGTGGTTTTCGTGCTTGGGGATGGTTTCGCCCTGAAGCATCACAAAAATATGCCAGGGACCTGGTGTGGCGTTGGCTTCTTTCCAATCGGCACCAAAGCCCTCATTGCCAGCGGCATGACCCCAGCCCGAACGACCTGCTTCCAATGCCACCAAGTAGCCTCGCAAAAAGTCGGTTTCTTGTTTGCCAACATTCTGAAAACGCGGCATGATACCCATCGTGGGTCTTCGTCCAAAATAATATTGGTCCATAAAACCGTCAATGTCGGCATTGACACTACCGCGATAGTTGTGAAACGCCACGTAGCGGCCCAGCAGACCGTTGTCGTTGCCGAGGCCGTTGGGAAAACGCTTGGAAGTGGAGTTTAGAAGAAGCTGATTGGAGGCCAAACAGGAGGCATTGACAAAAATGATTTTGGCAAAATACTCTATCACTTGGTTGGTTTGGGCATCAATGATGCGTACCCCCGTGGCTTTGCCGAGTTTTTCGTCAAAAATGATAGACTCTACCACCGAATGAGGCCGCAGGGTGAGCTTGCCCGTGCGCCGTGCGGCGGGAAGTGTAGCCGACTGTGAACTAAAATACGCTCCAAACGGACAGCCACGATAGCACAAATGCCGCGCTTGGCACTGCGCCCTGCCGAGGTCGGTATGCCACGGCTGAGGTTTGGTCAAGTGAGCGCACCGACCCACAATAAGATGACGGTCTTGGTAATTGGACTTGATGGATGTTTGGAGGTGTTTTTCAACGCAGTTGAGTTCCCACGGTGGCAAAAACTCCCCGTCGGGCAGGATGTCAAGGCCGTCTTTGTTGCCACTAATACCCGCAAATTTTTCCACATAGCTGTACCAAGGGGCCATTTCGTCGTAGGTGACAGGCCAGGGTACGGCGTAACCATCGCGGGCGGGGCCTTCAAAATCGTACTTGCTCCATCGCTGTACTTGACGTGCCCACAGCAGCGACTTACCACCCACTTGATACGCCCGAATCCAGTCGAAAGGTTTTTCCTGAATGTAAGGTTGCTCGGTATCTTTCGTAAAAAAATGCTGCGTGGCTTCGTCGAGGGCATAGCAGCGGCTGGCGATGGGGTTTTCTTCTCGGTACGAGGGCGGCAGACGGTTGTGATGGTCAAAATCCCAGGGGTTTTTCATGGCCGTGGGATAGTCAGTAATGTGATTGACATCGCGCCCACGCTCCAGTACGAGCGTGCGGAGACCTTTTTCGCAGAGTTCTTTGGCCGCCCAGCCCCCCGACATCCCCGAACCGATGACAATCGCATCGAATGTATTTTGCTTTTTGGCGTCTATGTTGAAATTCATCGTTAGATAAGGTTTGGAGGCCAAAAATAGTGTTTGAGGGGCAAAAACCCGCTATTGTTTCAAGAAAAACTGCTATCTTGCTTTCATAAACCATCAAGCCATGCCTTTTACTACCTTACTCATAGACGACGAGCCGCTGGCCATCACTCGTTTGCGCCGCTTGCTTGGAAAGTTTGAAGACACTTTTGACATCGTAGGAGAAGCCCACAACGGAGCAGAAGGGCTTGATTTGGTCGAAAAACTCCGCCCTGATTTGCTCTTTTTGGACATTGAAATGCCCCTTTTGACGGGCTTTGAGATGCTCGCTCGCCTCACGTACATGCCCATGGTGATTTTTGCCACTGCCTACGACCAGTATGCTATCAAGGCTTTTGAGGAAAACTCAGTGGACTATCTGCTCAAACCCATTGAGGCCGAGCGTCTTCAAAAAACGGTAGAGAAACTCCAAAAATTTACTAAAAATGAACAAAATGAAGTAAATCCCTTCAATCAGAATCTGTTGCAGCTTCTTGACCAACTCAAGCCCAAAAAAGAGCTACACGCGGTGTCGGTGAAGTTTGGCGAGAAGATTTTGTTGATTCCACTGCAAGACATTGGTTTTTTTGAAGCCGAAGACAAGTACGTTTTTTTGGTCAACAAAGAAGGGCAAAAATACCTCACCAGCTACACCATTGCGACTCTCGAAGAAAAACTCCCCGAGCATTTTGTGCGCGTGAGTCGCTCTACGGTGGTCAATAGTCACCACATCAAAGAGATACAGAAGCATTTTGACGGGAAGTTTATCCTGACTTTGACCGATAAAAAAAGTACTAAAATTACCTCTGGTCAGTCGTTTGCCGACAACATCAAACGACTGACAGAGTTGTGATTGTTTTTGGGCGAATCGTCCGCTTTTTTACAGTTCGCGGATGCGGATATTGCGGTACCAAACCTTGTCGCCGTGGTCTTGGAGGGCGATTTTACCTTTGGCAAACTTACCAAAGCCTTGCCAAGTTTTGAACTTACTGTTGGCCACCAATTCATCCCAACCAGGGCCAGTGGTAGGAAACTCCACCACTTTCTTGCCATTGAGCCAAAAAGTCCCCTGCCCTTTGTTTATCTTCATGGCCGCTTTGTTCCACTCACCCGCAGGTTTGACGGCGGTGAGGTCTGAGGGCGGAATCATATCGTAGAGTGAGCCAGCTTTGTGGTTGCCGCTTTTACCCGCAAACGAATCAGGGTGCTTGGCATCGTCCAAAACCTGCATTTCGGGGCCTGTCATGTACGGGCAGCAGTATTTTTTGTCTTCTACCACGCCCCACATCACGCCGCTATTGCCTTTTTCGGAGATTTTCCACTCCATTTCGAGTTCAAAATTTTCGTACTCACCATCGGTTACGAGGTCGCCACCGCCTCTTTCGAGAAGTACCATCGCCCCCTCTTCCACGGCCCACTTGTTTGAAATAGGCTGCCCTTCTTTGTTGAAGACGTGCCAACCTGTAAAATCTTTGCCGTTGAAAAGCGGCTTCCATTTGCTTTTTTTAGTGGTAAAACCTGTGGAAGCGACCGTAAGAGTCAAAGCAACGAGTACGCCCCAAACCAGAGACAGCCTGAAAATTGAT
>JALOLW010000236.1 GCA_025455795.1 Spirosomataceae bacterium | reverse complement strand
GATGTTGAGGTCAGCAGTAAGCCCTTTGAAGATATTCAGGGAGTTTTTGGCACTGATAAAGTCGCGCGTCTGACTACTGTTTGGGATGATACCGTTGTTGATAATATGGGTATAAGAAATCCGTGATTGGTAGTTTTCTCCGCCCTTCGAGAAGGCCACGTTGGTGTTATGACTCAGCGGTTTTTCAAAAAACGAGCGAACATTATTGGGATTGGCTTCATAGGGTGTCAATTGGCCAAACTCTGGACCAGGTTGCCAAGACCAAGCGGAGCGGTGCAGTGTACCGTCGAGTTTAGGTCCCCAACTTTCATCAGCAGAATAGTCAAGCAATTTGTGTCCGTTGAAAGATGCCCAAGAGGCGGGGTGAATAGAAGGATTGTATTGAAAAATCTCCCAATCTTGCGAATAGCCCCCACCATACTCGTTTTGATACTGTGGTAATAAGCCCACTACATCAAGTGTAGTGCTATGGTTGATGTCCAAGCGTCCTTCGCCAGATTTGGCACGCTTGGTTGTAATCATAATTACCCCACCAGCGGCGCGGTTGCCGTAAAGCGCGGTGGCTGCCGGTCCTTTCAAGACCGATAAATTTTCAACATCGTCCATATTGACGGCGTTGATGTCGGTAGGAGTCCCATCCACAATGTAGAGTGGGCTTCCTCCTGTGAGGCTATTGACCCCTCGTACTCGGATATCAGGCGTACCAAATTTAGCACCTGATTGACCCAGTACCTGTACCCCAGCAATCTTACCAGCCAGCGCATTGGCCACGTTGGCATCGCGTGCAGCGGTGAGCTTATCAGCTTTCAACTCTTGCACTGAAGTGTTGATAGCTCGCTTATCACGCGAAATGCCGAGGGCTGTGACCACCACTTCTTGCAATTGTGAGGCATCAGCGGTTAGCTTTAGGTTTACAACCGACTGATTACCAACGACTATTTCTTGGGTGACAAAACCAATAAAGCTAAAGGCCAGCTTGGCACCGTTGGGTGCTGAAATTTTGTAGTTACCGTCTTGGTCGGTAGAAGTGCCGCGTGTAGTTCCGCGAACTGTGACGCTCACGCCCGGCAAGACAGAGCCATCATCGGAGGCAGTTACTTTGCCCGTAATCGTACGGTCTTGGGCAAAAATGGTTAGGCTGCAAAATAGCATCGCCACTGCAGCCCGCAGTGTAAACCAGTGTTTCATTAGAATATACATTTAGTTGTGGTTAAGAAAATTTTGCGATTTCGCAACTCCAAAATTATGCAAAAACGCAAAAACATTATTGATAATATCAATAATGTTTTTGAAAAACTGACGAAAATCAGCTTCCATAAATGCCCAATCTTAAAGAAGAGATCCCTCCTACAACCCCACTTTTACGGCGTCAACCCGACTTAAGTTCGCAGAAATCTTGAATTTATTGAAAAGCAAAAGAAATTAATCATAGATGTAAAAAATGTCAACCAACGCCTGAGCGAATCGCCAGACGTAGTTATTTATGGGCGTAAGTATGCTCGCAGATTATCGGTAATCGGCCATCAAAACCGCTTTAAGTATGAACTTGATAAGTGCTGCTTTTACCTCAAAAAAGGATGAGAGCAAACCTCCTTCACGTACTACCTACATGGTCTAAGAGTCCTGCTTTTAAAATATTATGATGCGTACGCTACCTTCATCGCTGCATTTCCTGCCGCTCAAGCTCAGAGAAGAGATGGCTGAGAAAGCCGTTTGGAAAACGATTCCGAAAGGAGTTGAAGTGATGCACGAGGGGCAGTTTATTCAAGCCGTCCCGTTGGTAGTGAGTGGACTCGTAAAGGTCATCACACGTTATGAAGACCGAGAGTTTTTGCTCTATTATATCGAACCCAACGAAAGTTGTATCATGTCGTTTTTTGGAGTGATTCAAGAAGAAAGCAGTAAAATTATTGCCCAAACAGAGGCCGAAACGGAGCTACTATTGCTACTGCCTGAAGATATACGTAGATGGATTAAGCAATACCCAGAGTTGAATGTTTTCTTTCATCAACTCAACAATCGCCGTTATTCTGATTTGCTATCAACCATTCATCAGGTGTTGTTTGAAAATTTAGACACGCGCATTCTCAACTTTCTTCGCGAAAAAGCCCGACACACTAACGACCCCTTTATTCGTATTCGTCACCGCGAAATCGCTGATGCGCTGGGTACTACCCGTGAAGTGGTGAGTAGAGTGACCAAAAAACTGGAACACGAAAAGCTGATGGAACAGTATTCCGACGGAATCGAAGTGAGGTTGTAACATTAGTCACTGCATCCCTGTTTTTGAGGTGTTACTTTTGAACCGTGAAAACAAAAGCAATAAAACTATTCGTTGTTTGTTTGTTGTGCCTACTGATCATCGTGGGCTTGTATTTCGCTATTCAATCTTTCAACCTCTAAACATTTCACAATTATGAAAAAGAACATGGGAAACACCGACCGCATCATTCGTCTCGTCATAGCAGCCATCGTAGCGGTTTTGTATTTTACGGGTACACTCACGGGGACTGTAGGTATCATAGCGTTGGCGTTGGCTGGCGTTTTTGTACTGACGAGCTTGGTGAGTTTCTGTCCACTTTACACGCTGGTAGGGTTGAATACCTGCCCAATGAAGTAGAAAAGTACCACTTACAAAATGCGCCAAAGCGATTCGGGAGTGTGCGGAACATTCGCATACTCCCGAATCGCTTTGGAAGATTAATTCAGAGAAAAGGGGGGAATAGCTACAACGATCGTGCCTTGTCCAGTGCCGTTTCTAAGCCACTTGCGTCTGAGCCACCCGCCGTGGCAAAAAACGGCTGTCCACCGCCTCCGCCGCGTACCTCTTTGGCGAGTTCTTTGACGATGTTGCCCGCGTGTTTGCCCTGTGCTACCAAATCTTCCGACAGCATTACGGCCAACTGCGGCTTACCGCCAATGACCGCCGCGAGTACAATATAATGTGTAAGTTGTGCGGAGCTGACCGTGAGTGCTTCTTTCAACTGATAACAAAGCGATTTGAGCGCGTCGGCATTGGGTACGTCCACCCGCGCAACGATACGACTCACGCCGTCTTTCTGCTCGGCTTGCGCCAACAGGTTTTGCTTGACTTGTGTCAGTTTTTCGTTTTCCAACGCTTCGATGCGCTTCTGCAACGCAGATTTTTCGGCCAACAGTGTTTCTACGGCTTTCACCAAGTCTTTTTGACCTTTGAAAAGCTCCCGCAAATCATTCGTGATTCGTAATTCATCATTTGTAAATTGAAGAGCTTTCTCACCAGTCACGGCTTCTACGCGGCGCGTGCCTGCCGATACCGAGCCTTCGGAGATAAATTTGAACAAACCAATCTGCCCCGTAGCGGGTACGTGCGTACCCCCGCAAAGCTCAACCGAAAAAGCAGGGTCAAACTCCACCACCCGCACAAAGTCCCCGTACTTTTCGCCGAAAGTGGCCGTGGCTCCCATTTTGAGGGCTTCGTCAATAGGAACGTTTACGTGGTATTTGAGGGGAATATTGGCCCTAATTTTCTCATTGACAATGGCCTCAATTTGCGCCAGTTCGTCGTCGGTTACTTTGGCAAAATGCGAGAAGTCAAAGCGCGTCACTTCGTCGTTTTGGTACGAACCTTTCTGTACAATATGCGTACCTAGCACCCGCCGCATGGCCGCCAGCATCAAGTGCGTAGCCGTATGATTGGCCATAATCTTCTGCCGCCGCTCGGGGTTTACTTTGGCAATGAGTGAATGAGCGAATGAGGCAATGAGTAGTTCAATGTCTTTATCTCTCGAAATATGAATAAAAAGGTCATTCTCTTTTTTAGTATCAGTGATTTCTATCACTCGACACTCTCCATTCGACATTCGACACTCCAGTATTCCTGTATCTCCCACTTGCCCGCCCATTTCGGCGTAGAAAGGGGTGCGATCCAGTACGATGTGATATTCTTCGCCTGCTTTGGTCTTTACTTTGCGATACTTGATGATTTGAGCTTCACATTCGAGGGTGTCGTAACCGACGAAAGAAGCCCCCAAACCCCCAGAGGGGACATAATCGTTTACTCCCCCTCTGGAGGCGGGGGGGGCTTCTACCCAGTCGCTCGCTTCTTTGCTGGCATCTTGGCGGCTACGGGCTTTTTGTTCAGCAAGGGCTTTCTCAAAACCCGCTTCGTCAATTTTCAAGCCTTTTTCTTTGGCCAACAATGCCGTCAAATCCACTGGAAAGCCGTAAGTATCAGACAATTCAAAAACCAACTGCCCATCCAAAATCCCCCCTCTGGGGGTTTGGGGGCTCAATGCCTCAAACCGCTTAATACCCGTTTCCAGCGTTCGCAAAAACCCTTTTTCTTCTTCTTCGACTACCTTGGTGACAAACTCTACCTGTGCTTGTAGCTCGGGGAAAACGTCTTTGAACTGCTCGGCTAATACGGGTACTAACTGGCACATAAACGGCTCATTGAAACCCAAATACGAATAGCCATAGCGGATAGCCCGCCGCAAAATCCGACGAATGACGTAGCCAGCTTTGGCGTTGGACGGTAACTGCCCATCGGCAATGGCGAAACTCACCGCCCGTAGGTGGTCGGCTATGACGCGCATGGCAATGTCGGTGTAGTCAGTAGTGTTGAGCGTCCCCGTAACGCCGTATTTTTTACCGCACATTTTCTCAATCACTTGAATGGTGTTTTGGAAAATATCGGTGTCGTAGTTTGATTTTTTGCCTTGAATGGCCATACAAAGCCGTTCAAAACCCATGCCCGTGTCCACGTGTTTGGCGGGAAGCGACAGCAGCGAGCCGTCGGCTTTGCGCTCAAACTGCATGAATACGTTGTTCCAAATCTCGACCACTTGCGGGTGGTCGGCATTGACGAGTTCTTTGCCTGGCTTGAGGTCCACCTCGGCTTGGTCGCGGAGGTCAATGTGGATTTCGGAGCAGGGGCCGCAGGGGCCCACGTCGCCCATTTCCCAAAAATTATCTTTTTTATTTCCCAAAATAATCCGGTCTTCGCCACCCAAAATAGCCTTCCAAATATCCCACGCTTCTTGGTCGAAAGGCACACCGTCTTTTTCATCGCCTTTGAAAACAGAAACATAAATGCGGTCTTTGGGGAGTTTATAGATTTGGGTCAGCAGTTCCCACGACCATTCCAACGCCTCTTTTTTGAAATAATCGCCAAACGACCAGTTGCCGAGCATCTCAAACATGGTGTGGTGATAAGTATCAAAGCCCACGTCTTCGAGGTCGTTGTGCTTGCCACTCACGCGGAGGCACTTCTGCGTGTCGGCGATGCGCTTGTGTGGGGGCGTGCCGTTGCCCAAAAAGAAATCTTTGAACTGCGCCATGCCTGAGTTGTTGAACATGAGCGTGGGGTCGTTTTTGGCAACCAACGGTGCCGAAGCTACGATGAGGTGGTCTTTGCTACGGAAAAAATCTAAGAATGCTTGACGGATTTGGTGAGAAGTCATTGTTGCTATGGTGTTTTTCGAGCCGCAAAATTACAGAAAAATGATGTAGTATCTTGACGGCTAATAAAAATCTCCCAAAAAGTGATGGTTGAATCTCTTTGCAGAATCACTATTTTTGGCCTCAACTTATTTCATTCACTTTCTACCTCTATTCCAATGCTTTCATTCGTTTTGGCGGTCGCTTTTACGGTTTCGTTGTATTTGTTGATGCGCTCTTTTCCGAAATTTCAAGTCAATCCACTTCATGCAGTTATCTTCAATTACTACACTTGTGTGGCCACGGGACTGCTGCTCATGCCCCGTCGTAGCGAATATTTTGCTACCGATTGGACTTCTTCCGTCACGCTGATGACGCTGGCGTTGGGGGCGGTGTTTGTGATTGTGTTTGTGTTGATTGGTCTTACTACCACCAAAGTAGGCGTAGCGGTGGCATCGTTGGCGGGCAACATGTCACTGGTCATACCCGTGCTTTTTGGACTTTTTGTGTTTCAAAACAACAACAAAGTCTTTACCCCGCTCAATTACCTGGGGCTTTTGCTGGCTTTGGTGGCTTTGGCATTGAGTACGCTGCGCAAAGACGAAAGCACCAAAACCCAAACAAGTGGCCTGCTGTGGCTGTTGCCCGTCCTGTTGTTTTTGGGAAGTGGCACCAACAACACCCTCATCAATTACATGAGTAGTACCTACTACCGTCCCGACCAATCGGCACTTTTCACGGCCATCGCCTGTACGGGCGCGATTGCGACGGGTACGGCGTTTTTGGTGTTCAAAATGATTGTTCAAAACGAGAAAGTAGCGTGGCAGAGTATGGTGGGTGGCTTGGTTTTGGGCGTTCCCAATTTCCTTTCCTTTTACTTTCTATTGGCGGCGTTGAGTGATTTTGGCAACAGCGCGGCTTTTGTTTTCCCGATTTACAACGTATTGAGTATGTTGGTATCGGCCTTGTTGGCGTGGGTTTTGTTCAAAGAAAAACTCCAACCACTCAACCGACTGGGGCTTCTCATGGCCGTCGTGGCTATTTTCTTGATTTCTTACCAAGAAATTTTGGGGATTTAGTACAGTGTTTTGCAAGTTATTTCATGTATTTTGAACCGCTAAGGCGCAAAGACGCTATGTTTTTTACATTCACTCTTAGCATCCTTTGCGTCTTGGCGGTAAAATTAATAATAGAACGAAAATTTTGGAACTCTGACAATTTTTGTGGCTAACCTCATCCCCATCCCTTCCGCGCGGGCGGCCCCGTCCTGCCAGGAGAAGGGGGCAGTACATAGTCCCTCTCCT
>JALOLW010000235.1 GCA_025455795.1 Spirosomataceae bacterium | reverse complement strand
AGATCAAATGCGCTTTGATTATTGGTATCGTTACTACGACAAATACACCGAAAATGGCTTTAAACGAATGTTGCGCGAAGGCTTCAACTGCCGCAACCACCACTATCACTACGCACTCACCGTTACGGCAGCAGGGCATGCGTCGGTCTATACGGGGTCGCAGCCTGCCATTCACGGGATAGTGGGCAACGAGTGGTACGACCAGCGGCTCGGTAAGGGAATGTACTGCGCCGCCGACACCGCCGTACAAACTGTAGGGAGCAGCAACCCCACCGTGGGCAAAATGTCGCCGCGCAATATGCTCGTCAGTACCATCACCGACCAACTGCGAATAGGCACCAACTATCAATCAAAAACCATCGGCGTGGCTATCAAAGACCGCGGGGCCATCATGCCAGCAGGTCATACGGCCAACGCTGCCTATTGGTTTGACAGCAAAACGGGCAACTGGGTCACGAGTACGTTTTATATGAATGACCTGCCCCAATGGCTCAAATACTACAATGCCCGCAAACGTCCTGCGGAATTGATGAAGCAAAATTGGACACCGCTCTTGCCCATTGAACAATACACCGAAAGTACCCCTGATGATATGGCTTACGAGAGCAAATTGATGGGGGCAAAAAAAGCGGTGTTCCCTTACGAATTGGCGGGAATGTCGGGCGATGCTTTTGGGCTTTTGGCCAGTACACCCCACGGCAATACGCTCACCAAAGAAATCGCCCTCGAAGCTCTCAAAAATGAGAATTTGGGCAAAGGGGCGGCCACCGATTTCCTGTGCGTGAGCTTTTCTACCCCCGACTACGTAGGACACGCCTTTGGCCCCAATTCTGTCGAAGAACAAGACATTTACCTGCGCCTCGACCGCGATATGGCCGAACTCATGGCCGCCTGCGACCAGCAAGTGGGCAAAGGCAATTATACTTTGTTTATCACTGCCGACCACGGCGTGATGGACAATACCGAGCTTTGGAAACAAAATCGCCTGCCTGCTGGACGTTTGAATTTTACGACCATCAATGCCACCGTCAAAGCAGTCCTCAAAGAAGCCTTTGGCGAGGGAGAGTTGCTTCGGGCTTCCGAAAACTATCAGTACTATCTCGACCACAAAATTTTGAAAGAGAAGAAAATTGGCGTAGAAGACGTGTACGAAGTTTTGCGGCCTGTACTGCTCAATTACGACGGGATAGCTGATGTCGTCAATCTGCACGAACTCAGCGAAGCCAACCTCAACAATTACCTCAAAACCCTCTACCAAAACGGCACCCACGCCAAGCGCAGTGGAGATATACAAATCGTGACCGAGCCAGGTTGGATAGCGAGTAGTATCACCGCCACGCACGGTGCCCCCTACAACTACGACACCCAAATACCGCTGTTGTTGATGGGCTGGGGGATTAAACCCGGCGAAACTTTCAAGCGCACTTCCGTGGCCGATACTGCCCCCACGCTCGCGGCCTTGCTCAAAATTTTAGCACCCAGCGGAAATGTAGGACTGGTGATAGAGGATGTGTTCAAAAAATAAAATACAAACCCTTGCGGGCAGCTTTCTGAAGGTACATTACTTTTGGAAAGTGAGCTACGTGCTGTTGCTCTGGTCAGCGGTCTCTTGCTCACGCCCTTCGCCGCCAGTATATAGTGGCCCCAAAATCAAAGGATTGAACTTGGTGGCACCTCCCCGAAAAATAGAGAAGCAGGCGTTTGAATCGGTCAAAGCCGTGAGTGCGGAGTGGGTGGCGGTGATTCCGTACAGTTTTTGTAAACCCTCCGAGCCACGTCTGAGATTTAGCACCGAGGGACACTGGTGGGGCGAGACGGTGTCGGGCGTGGGTGCTACCATCCAAATGGCGCACGATAAAGGGCTGAAAGTCATGCTCAAACCGCACGTGTGGGTAGCGAGTGGGGCTTATACGGGGCATTTTGATTTGAAAACTGATGCCGACTGGGAAAGCTACGAGCGCGATTTTGCCGCCTATGTGCTTACTTACGCCCGCGTGGCCGACTCCCTCGGCGTAGAAATGTACTGCATTGGTACCGAAATGGACAACTTTGTGGACAAACGCCCGCAGTTTTGGCAGTCGCTGATTCAACAGGTACGAAAGGTGTATCGTGGCCCACTTACCTACGCCGACAACTGGGGGCATTACCGCCAAAGTCCTTTTTGGGAGTCGCTTGACTACATCGGCGTAGATGCGTACTTCCCCCTTTCACCCGAGCAACATCCTTCGGTTGCGGCACTCGAAAACGGCTGGACGAAGCATTTGGAAGAACTTGAAAACTTTGCGGCCAAACACCAAAAACCCATACTTTTTACCGAAATCGGCTACCGAAGTGTAGATTTTACCGCCGATAAACCTTGGGAATCTTATCGGGAATCTCCCGAAAATTACGCCCTCCAAGCCGATGCGTATCAAGCGTTTTTTGGAAAAGTATGGCCGCAAAAGTGGTTGGCAGGGGTATTTTTTTGGAAGTGGTTTTTGTACGAACCCCACCATCACGACGGCTTAGATGCGTATTCACCCCAAACCAAACCCGCCGAAAAAGTGTTAGAATTGGGTTTTAGAAAACAGTAAATTTCATCATTTATGTTCCAAATTGGCAAAAAAAATACCCTCACCGCCCTGCGCTCCACGAGCGTGGGTTTTTTCTTGGGCGACGACGAAGGCAACGAACTCCTCCTTCCCAACAAGTACGTTCCCGAAGGGTTGGACATAGACGAAAAAATAGAAGTTTTTATTTACAAAGACTCCGAAGACCGCGTTATTGCGACTACGCTCACGCCTTATTTGTACTTGCACGAGTTTGGGTATTTGGAGATAGTGTCAGTGTCGCGGGTAGGAGCATTTGCCGAATGGGGTTTGGAAAAACACCTATTGATTCCGTTTAGTGAGCAACCCCAACGCCTCCGCGAAGGTCAACGCTGCATCGTGTATCTTTACCTCGACCCCAAAACCGAGCGTTTGGTGGGTTCGTGCAAAGTGAATCGCTACTTAGAGTTTGAAGATATTGAGTTGGAAGTAGGCCAAGAAGTCAGCATTCTCGTGCATGAGCGCAGTGATTTGGGTTTCAATGTCATCATCAACCACCGCTACCGTGGGTTGGTCTATGCCAACGAGATTTTTCAATCGCTCCGCATTGGCGACGAAGTGACAGCCTATATCAAAAACATTCGTGCCGATAAGGGCATTGACGTATCATTGCAACCGTTGGGCTACACCCAAGCCATTGACGGCAACGTTGAGCGGATTTTGTCGGTGTTGGAAGTGAACAACGGCTTCTTGCCCCTGACTGACGCCAGCAAGCCGATTGCGATTTATGCGCGCCTCGAAATGAGCAAAAAGAACTTCAAAAAAGCCGTAGGCGCCTTGTACAAGCAGAAAAAAATCAGAATCGCTGAGGAAGGGATTTATTTAGAATCAGAACAATAACCCCGCAAGGGTTCAAGGCCCTTGCGGAGTTTACTGGCTACACGTCACAAAGTACGACGCATTTGCGGAGCGATTCGAGCATACCCGCTTTGTCTTTGGGCGTAGGAATAAACTCCTGTCCCAAGTATCCTTTGTAGCCCGTTGCCACGATGGCTTTGATGATGGCGGGATAATAAATCTCCTGCGTTTCGTCTATCTCTTTGCGCCCAGGGTGTCCGCCTGTGTGGTAGTGGCTGATGTATTGTCCATACCTACGGATGTTGCGGATATGGTCGCCACTCATACTTTGCATATGGAAGATGTCGTAGAGCAGCTTGAACTTTTCTGACCCTACCATCTCACACAGTACCGCGCCCCATTCTACGTTGTCGCATTGATAATCAGGGTGACTGTCACGTGAACTTAGCAATTCCATCGTGAGGGTTACGCCGTGTTTTTCGGCAATGGGCATCACCCGCTTCAATCCTTTTTGGCAGTTGAGCAAGCCCTGATAATCGGGCAGCCCCTTGCGGTCGCCCGAAAAACAAATCAGATTGGTAACACCCACCGCCGCCGCTTCTGGGATAAGCTTTTCGTAAAGTCCCACGAGTGCATCGTGGTTTTTGGGGTTGTTGAAACAGTTGGTCAATCCCATTTTATCAGGCCACGCATCGGGCTGTCCGAGTGCCGAGGTAAGACCGTAGTTTTTCATCACCGCCCATTCTTTGGGGCCTGTGAGTTCGATAGACAAGATGCCCATGTCTTTGCAGGCTTGGCAAAACTCTTCCATCGGGATAGAGCCATAGCACCAGCGGCTCACCGAGTGCTTGATGTTGCCTTTGAGTTGGAGAGGCGCTTGGTGGGCTTCCGCCATGAGTGGAGTAGCGATAGCCGCGGTGGTAGCACCGAGGGTTTTGAGGATGTCGCGGCGCGAGAGGGTTGGTTTCATGTAAAGAAAGGGATTAACGCTAAACGGTCTATTTGTAGTTTGTAATCAAAAGCAAGTCGAGTGTTTTTTTTAACTTCTACCTTCGTCAGTTGTAGAAATTTGGATGCCTTCCTCGGCCAAAAACTGAGCAATATTGAAAGATACCCCCTCAAATACGTCAATATCTTTGTCCCAACTTACGATGACGGGTTCTTTGTGTGGCTCGAAAATAAACACTTTTTGAATTTTGGAGAAAGCCCAAATCACTTTTTCGGTGCCAAATTCCATCAATCGGGCTGATTTGCGAAAAACATAATCCAACTCGGTTTCTTTCTTCAATTCTACCTCAATGTCCACCTCTATCACTACTTTGGGCGGCACGTCGGGGTACTTGGTCGTGACTTTTTCGGGGCGCAAGACGGCCTTATCATAAATCGCCACGTCGCCCGCCATGTTTTCGCGTTTGGCCAAGTGCAAACCTGCCTCGTTGGTGAGTAAAAAATATTTTTGTCGGACAGATTTGGTGAATAAAATACCAATTAA
Organism: Spirosomataceae bacterium; assembly: GCA_025455795.1. Taxonomy (GTDB): domain Bacteria; phylum Bacteroidota; class Bacteroidia; order Cytophagales; family Spirosomataceae; genus Runella. The sequence goes on along the minus strand of JALOLW010000235.1, from coordinate 1,859 downwards.
ATAACCTACAATAACAGACTGTAATCCACTACTTCCCATGATTTCTTCGGGGGTTTTGATTCCTTTCAATACATCTTGATAGCCTTTGCGGTAATAGATTTTTCCGCCCCACTGTTCATAGATGAGGTATTTGGGGATTTTGCGCGAAGCACGTGGGATTTTTTGTTGGGTCGCCGTCATGGTCAGTTTATTCGGCCAGCAATTTAGTGATTAATCGGTTGAAATCTTCCACAAACTCATCGTAATATTTGCCCGTACCGGGCCCAGAAAAGCCCGTGTGTATTTCGCGGACTTTGCCTTTTTTGTCAATAAAAATCGTCGTGGGATAGCCTTTGATATCGTTGAGCATCGGGAGAGCCTTGCCCGCGTTGGCGTCGTTGGTACCCGCCAAAACCGTAGGGTAGGGGATGCCAAAACGCTTTGTCATAAATTCAATTTTGGGGCCTGATACTTTCAAATCGGGCGAACGCTCAAAAAACAAGCCCACGATTTCGACGCCACGGGCGGTGTTTTTGTTGTACCACGGCACCAAAAAGCGCGTTTCGTCCATGCAGTTGGGACACCAAGTTCCTGAGATTTGCAGCACTACGACTTTGTTTTTATACCGCTCGTCTTGCAGCGAAATCATTTTGCCATCAGGTTGTGGAAAACTGAACGAGACCGCGTCGTAGCCTGGTTTGAGGTAAGTCAGTGCCGTGGGCGGTGGCAACGCAGCTTTCTCGTCGCGGCGAGCAACAAACGGCTGAAAGCCCGAAATGCCCGACCAAAAACCGCCTTTGATGGTGCCGTTGGGTGTGATGGCGGCTTTGAACAAAAACGCGTGAGAACCGTCATAGCAAGACATAAAGAGGCTGTCGCCCACGACATCGCCCGCCAAATAGCGGTAGTCGCCCGTGGGCGTGAGAAATGTCCCCGCGAGTTTGGTGCCTGTTTGCGCCAAAACCCCGACGGCAAAACTCGAATCGCGTCGCTCGGGGCGTTGGAAATAGGTGGCGTATTTGCCCGTTACGTTGTGTTTGGTGGGGGAGGAGGTTTTGGCAAAATGATACATTTCTCCTTTATCGGCTTTGAAAGGCAACGCCTTGACCCATGCACCGTTTCGGCTTTTCTTCCAAACACCGTTCATTTGATTATCAGTCACTTTAACTACCAAGTCGGAGTCGAAAATAAGCATTGGGATATGGAGCGAATCACCCTCAAAATAGGCTTCGTCCATGGCCAATCGCTCGGCCCCGTTGAGGGCAAAAACTTCATACTTACCATTGGCTTTGGGGGTGATGTCGAGGCCAAAAGGTATCTCATGGTCACCACGCAGGAGCGCAGAGCGCCACGTGCTTTTAGGGAGCGACTTTTGAGCAAAAGCAAAAGTGGAAATACTCAAAATGACGATTGACAAAAGGTTTTTTTTTATTGGGATCATGCTAAAAATGGGTTTTGATGAGGAAACAATCGGCATAGAGAAAAAGTTGAGTTGCTCACAAAACGTTTTGAGTAACATACTACTCTAACACTAAAAAAAGTGATTATTTTTGGGGAATTTCCTATTTTTGAAAAAAAACAAAATTTAAAAAAAAACAAAATTATGAATAGCCGCAAAATATCTATTTTTTACATTCTCATTGGTATTGCTGTTTTAGCCATATTTTTTCATTTTCTCATACTTCTCAAAATCATACCCTACGATATTACATGGGGAGGAAGGCTAAAATCAGACGAAGAAATGTTTGTTTTTGAAACAATTTCAATAATCGTCAACCTGTTTTTTGTGTAGGCCCGCCGTCGCCCACATGACTGTGTATGTCACGGGGCGATTGCTATGTATGTAGCAATTTTTTTCAAGTTCTTGTAAAATTGTTTTG
>JALOLW010000234.1 GCA_025455795.1 Spirosomataceae bacterium | reverse complement strand
TCATGCAAGATTGGCTACAAGCCGACGCCAAACAAATCTTGGGGCAGTCGTTTGACAAAATACGGCTGTTTTGATGCGTTGAGGTAAAAAAAGCCCCTTCCAGTGACTACCATTTAGTCGGAATTTGTAATGGCAGTGTCCAACTGCTTTTCATTCAGTCAATGGTTGGGTGGGGATAAAGTTAAAAAGTCGCCACAAACTCAGCAGGAGAGAGTATTTGGGTAGAGCCAAAAGGATTCAAAACCAATAAATCTTGGTCGCCTGTAATGAGGTAATGGGCTTCGGAGGCAAGGGCGAGTTCTAAGAATTTATTGTCCTTGGGGTCACGGCAAATGGTGAGTTTTTGAGTAATGGGTACAATAAGGGCGGTTTCCCTAAATAACTGTAAGAATAAATCTATCTCATCAGGTTCTATGTACTTACTGAATTTTGGGCGGTAAATCACCTACTCAAATTCATTCAAACAAGCCTCAGATACAACTATGGTGTGTTTTAGCCGAATAGTATCCAATAACTGCCTAATCTCAGATTTTTTAAACAAGGCAGCACTTAGTAGTACATTCGTGTCAAGGACAATCAATTTATTCATCAGCTAATAACTGGGCTAAGATTTCGGGAGTAAGCCCATTTTTTTCGGCAGTATCACTCATTTTGTCCATGATTTTGCTCAATTCATCATCGGTATCATCGGCAGGTAAAACAATGATTTCCAGCCTACGTCGCGTGTATTCGGCGGGTAGTTTTAAGATTACATTTCCATCAGTGGTGGTCACGTATTGTCGTAAAGCATTCATAATAATTCAAATTTTTACAAACATAACACAATGAGAGTAATAATAATTCTATTTTGTCCACAACTGCAAAATTCAAAAGTGTTGGTTCAACTACTTAAAAGCCCCTTACTTTTTGCATCGGTGGGCAAAATCCGTAATTTTGTTATTCTGAATAACAACACTTCTCATGCGCTTTGCTCTTTTTTGGTGGATAATCGCTGTACCCGTACTGGCCCAACAGCCCGCAGTGGACACAACGCAAAAAGCCCTTCCTGTACCTGTACGCGATACCGTTGTCACCAAAACCACCCCAATCGCCGCCGTCGCCGAGGAGGTAGCCGAGCCGTATGATTCTACGGCCTATCGCCTCAAAACGGGCGACCGCCTCCGTATTCGCAACCTCAACGCGCTTGAAATCATCTATCCGCAAAGTGCGGGAACATCGGTCGGGGGAACATCGCTGGTGAGTCAAACCGCCGCTACCGCGCCGCCCTACGAGATTTCGATAGACGCTCGCGGCCAAATCACGCTCCCCCAAATAGGACGGGTCAAAGTGGCAGGTCTGAGCCGACAAGAAGCCACCCGCGAAATAGAACGACGCTACAGCGACTACATCACCAACCCGATTTTTGAGGTGGACATCATTAATCTACGCTTCAAAGTGCTGGGGGCGGTGATAAAACAGGGGGTTTTTACGCTCGAAAACGAGAAAATGTCGCTCGGTGAAGTGATAGCTATGGCGGGTGGCGTAGATTTTGCGATTGCCGACAAAACCATCAAACTCATTCGGGCCAAATCAAGTACGCAAGAAGAAATCAGCCTTGATGTACGCAACCTCAACGACCCCAAAGTAGCCAACGTCCCCGTTTACGACGGCGACTATATTTTTATTCCTCCGTCGAAAGGGACTCTCCGTAGCGTTAAAAATCAACGCATTTCGGCGGTTTTGCAGCCTATTGCCCTCACACTCAATGCAGTAGCGATTATTTTCGGTATTTATTTTACTTACCGCCAAAACCGCAGCCAATAATTCCCTAATTCGTGGACAGTCCCATCCTTGTTCCGTTTTCCGCCATTCCTTGTTCCGTTTTCCGATACTCCTTGTTCCGTTTTCCGATACTCCTTGTTCCGTTTTCCGATACTCCTTGTTCCGTTTATTTCCATGCTCTCATTTCTCAAAAAACCTTCTTCTTTTACCCCCGTTTCGTTGGTGAGTTTTGAAAGCGACTGGCACTGTCACTTGCTGCCTCAGATAGACGATGGTGCTAAAAATGAGGCCGATACCCTCGAAATGCTCCGCGCGTACGTCGCGCTTGGCATCCAAAAAATAGTGGCTACGCCGCACGTGCGGGCTGATTTTTTCAAGAATACTACCCAAACCATCCAAGCGGCGGCGACCAAAACGCGCCAACTCATCGAAACGCATCAGTTGCCGCTCACGCTGGACGTTTCGGCGGAGTACTACGCCGATGAAAATTTTTTGGAGCTTATCGTCCACGACGACCTGCTGCCCATTGAGGAGCAGTACGTCTTGTTTGAGCTTCCGATGCAACAACCGACAATGTTGGCACAAAAATTGGTCGAAAAATTGCAGAAAAAAGGGTACGTACCCGTGTTGGCGCATCCCGAACGCTACCGCTATTGGCACGGCAAGCCGCGCGAGTGGGCTTTTTGGAAAAACGAAGGCATTTGTTTTCAGTTGAATTTGCTTTCATTGACGGGTTATTACGGTGCTGCCGAGCGTCGCGCCGCCGAGCAACTCCTCGACGCCGACTACATTGACGCGGTCGGTACGGATGCGCACGGTGCGCGGCATTTAGAAAAATTGGCAGAACTCAACCGAAGCAGCTACTTTAAAGCCTTACAACAGTTACCTTTGCTCAATCGTTTGAGTTAAATTTGTTTACTACAAAACCATGCAAAATAATCATAGCTCTGACCGATACAACCAGCCTACGGCCAACATAGACATCAAGCGACTGCTGCGGGTACTATGGAGTCGGTGGTACTGGGTAGTGGCAGCGGTGGGGTTGGCTTTATCGGGCTGTTTTTTGTTTCTGAAAATCGCTAATCCTCGCTACGTGGCGGAGGTGTCGCTACGATACAGCGAAAAACAAAGCAAACTCGACGAACTGAACAGCCTCATCGCCCCCGAAACCGCCTCGTCGCAGGAGTATTTGGCCGAAAAGTACGTCATTGAGTCGGAAGAAGTGATTTCTAATGCCGTCAAAAAACTCGATTATCCGTTTACGTTTTACGCCGAGCATACTTTCCGCCGCGAAGATGTTTATCCGTTTCAGCCTTTGCGGGCGCAGGTGGTGTTTTACGACGCGGGTGAGTTTGGCAACGGCACGTTTGAACTGACCCAAAAGGGAGTCATCAACTACACCTCCGAAGACGAAAAAGAAACGGCCCGCTTTGACATCGCCAAAGATACGTTGATTGCGGTCAAAGGGCTGTCGTTCAAAATCAACGCGGTGGCCCAACTGTCGCAGGATTACACCTTCATTCACAACGACTTAAACTCTATCAAAGAAGCCGTAGATGACCGTATCGGGGTGTCGGAGGAGGAGCGTAACCTGCCCATTATGAACGTGTCGTTTACGTACGAAAACCAGAAGTTTGCCCAAGATTTTTTGGATAAGCTCATTGAATCTTACCAAGAATACAACTTGGCTCAAAAACGGCTCTCTTCCAAACTGACCGTGGATTTTATCCAACAACAAATCAAAATTTACAGCGACGCGCTCCGCAAGGCGTCGTCGCAGGTAGAAAACTACAAGCAGCGGCGTTCTGTCCCCGATTTGCAGTCTTCGATGGGCGAAGTGATGGGGCGGATGTCAGAACTCAAAACCCAGAAAAGCACCCTCGAAATCCAGCGGTCGTACATCAATCTTATCGAAGAAAGCCTCACCACCAACCGCAACGAAACCATCAATCTCAGCAATATCGGCCTCGACAACAACACCGACGCCGTGCTAGTGCGCTTGATTAGTGACCTCAACAAACTGATTTTAGAGCGCAAATCCATGCAAATCAGGGGTTTGAGTGTCAATAACCCTACGGTCAAGGCCGCCGATGAGGAAATCGAGCGCGTGCGACAGCAGATATTGAGCAACATCAAAGTACAACGCCAAAAAAACGATGGTACGCTCGAAATCGTCAATCAGGGCCTCGGGATGCTCGACAAACGCCTCAATTCGCTGCCATCGGTAGAACGCGAATTGATTTATTTGGAAAACGACCGCGAAGTCAATCAGAAGATTTATTTGTTGCTATTGGACAAGGAAATCGAAGCCTCCATCGTCAAAGCGGGGATTTTGCCTTCGTTCAATATTCTCAGCCGCACGCCCGCGTACCAAGTTTATCCACGCCCCGTGCGGATGCTGCTCATCGCCCTCGCAATGGGGCTGGCCATCGGGCTGGGAGCTATCTTTTTGGCGCGTTTTCTCAACAATAAGTTTACTGAAATCGGCCAAATTGGCCAACACGAGCGTACCCAACTGCTGGGTATTATTCAGCGGTATCCCGACAAAGTACAAAACAGCGAAAAAGATTTGTTGCAATTTTTGGAACACCGCTCGCTCTTTGCCGAGTCGGTCAATGGCTTGCGTACCAACCTCAGTTTTTTGACCCACCAAACCGCTTCCAACACGGGCAAACTGCTCGTGATTACGTCGGAGATTTCGGGCGAGGGCAAGTCGTTTATTACCATCAATTTGGGGATTTCATTGACCAAAATCGGAAAAAAAGTATTGATAGTGGTGTCGGATTTGCGCCGGTCGAAGTTGCATCGGTTTTTCAACAATAACAATAAGGTAGGTCTGAGCAATTACCTTTCCAACAAAGTGAGTGATTTGCATAAAGTCATCAATCACTCCGTGGTAGAAGGACTCGACTACGTTACGGCGGGTCCCGTGCCGTTCAACCCAACCGAACTGATTCAAAATGAGCGATTTGAGCAACTCATCGCCCAAGCCCGTCAAGAGTACGACTACGTACTGATAGATACTGCCCCGATTGGCTTGGTGTCCGACAACATTCCCCTACTCCAAAAAAGCGACTTAGTGCTGTTCATAGTCAGGTGGCGGTATTCCAACAAAGAAGCTCACTTGTTGGCCGAGCAAATGGCCGATGAGTATGGCGTCAAGGCTATTGGGGTGATTGTTAATGATTTTTACAAAGATGACCTCTACGGCGACCTTGCCCCGTCTTCTTATTATGGCTCACGGGGCTACGGTTATTATTACAAATACACCCAAAACTACAACAATTCCAACGGCTATCACGGCGAAAGTACCGCCAACGGCAGCCTTTGGGGTAAAGTGAAAAAATGGGTACAAAAAACCTAATATCAGACATTCAACTCCTCATTGTAGGGGGCGGTGTGGGTGGGAGTGCCTGCGCGTTGGCTGCTTGTGAAACGGGGCTTCGGGTGCTTCTCACCGAAGAATCCGACTGGCTCGGAGGGCAGTTTACAACCCAAGCCACGCCCCCCGACGAACACGGCTGGATTGAGCGTTTTGGGTGTACCCGTACTTACCGAGGGTTTCGGGAGCGTGTCCGTCAATACTACCGCGACCACTACCCACTAACGCCCAAAGCAAGCCAAAACCCCGTTCTCAACCCCGGCAACGGCTGGGTGTCGCCGCTTTGCGCCGAGCCAAAGGTGTTTTTGGCGGTGTTGGAAACGATGCTTGCCCCTTACGTTGCCAACGGCCAACTGACGATTCTCAAAAACCACGCTCCCGTAGCGGCAAAAACGGAGACCGTAGAAACAAAAAATCAAACGGTACAAACGGTTACCCTTCAAAATCTCCGCTCGAATGAAACCGTCGAAGTAGAAGCGGCGTATTTTGTGGATGCTACCGAGTTGGGTGATTTATTGCCCCTGACCCATACGGCTTATGTGACGGGCGCCGAAAGTAAGGCCGAAACGGGCGAACCTAACGCCAAGCCCGAAGCCCAACCGCACAATTCGCAGGCGTTTTCGGTTTGTTTTGCGATGAGCTATCACGAACACGAAGACCATACCATCGCCAAACCCCAAGACTATGATTTCTGGCGGGCGTTTGTGCCTGCGCTCGCGCCCGCGTGGGCAGGACCACTGCTGCGCCTTACGGGGCTGAGTCCGCGCACGTTGCAGCCTGTGCATTACAATTTCCAACCCAACCACGAACCCAACAAAGCCTTTGCGGGACTGTGGACGTACCGACGCATCTTGCACCGCGAACTTTTTGAAGCTGGTGCATTTGACTCTGACATCACACTGGTCAATTACCCCCAAATAGACTTTCTACTAGGCGATTTGGTCAATGCCAACAACGACGAGCGACAGCGGCTCATCGCCCAAGCCAAGCAGCAAAGCCTGTCGTTTTTGTATTATCTCCAAACCGAACTCGGTTTCAAGGGGTTGAAAATCAGGGGCGACACCACTGGAACGCAAGACGGCCTCGCTATGCGTCCGTACATCCGCGAATCACGGCGTATCAAGGCCGAGTTCACCATCAAAGAGCAGCACGTCGCGGCGAGTTGTCGGCCCGAAGAAGTCTATGCCGAAGCCTTTTCGGATTCGGTGGGCGTGGGTTTTTATCGGATAGATTTGCACCCGAGCGTAGGTGGCGACAACTACTTAGACGTCGAAAGTCTGCCGTTTCAGGTGCCGTTGGGGGCATTGATTCCCCAAAATACTGACAATCTTCTGCCCGCTTGCAAAAACATCGGAACGACGCACATCACCAACGGGTGCTATCGGCTTCATCCTATCGAATGGAACATCGGCGAGGTGGTGGGCTACTTAGCAGCGTATTGTTTATCGCGGGAAGTCAAACCGCGACAAGTGCGAAATACACCCGATTTATTGGCTGATTTTCAACAGTTTATTATCCAAAAAGGTGTTGAAATAGAATGGCCGCCCAACCTCAAGCTCGAAGAAGGCGACCCGCACATCCACGCGATGTAGGTTAATGTGATTGATGTATAGTGCCCCTATGTCCAAAATGCTAAATTTTCCTACCCGCAATAAAATTCAGCTTCAAGCTAACCTATTTAATGCTTACCTTTGTGATTGATTTTTACAAATTAGCATGATGGCTCAAAAACAAGAAATTCCCGTTTTATCGACACACGACCTTTGGAAACGCTATGTACATGCTGACCAACCTTTGGAAAGTTTCTTTGGAGATAAACCTGATGAATTTCTGATCATTCGACTTGAAGATACAAGTTTTTCGGTAAACTTACCTACCATGCCACATCGTAGAGAAGTGAACGAAATTGTGTTTGTTACCAACGGGAAAGTTATTCGTGGTGCCAATTTGAACTCCATTGAAATCAACGCCAGTGAAATTCATTTGACTTTGGCCAACCAAATTTCTACACTTGACTTTCTATCTGAAAATCTGACTGGTTTTTATTGTCATTTTAGTTTGGAAACCATTATCAAGTTGTATCACAAAGAGCATATGATCAATGAGTTGGCGGCACTCAATAAGTACATGCAGACAAAGCCAATTAAGCTGAATAACAAGGCATTTCTTTCGGTGAAAGCCATTTTTGAGCGACTGATTGACGAATACAAAACTAACAATGAGTTGAGTTTGATTGACGCCTATCTGGTTACGCTTTGCTATGAAACAAAAAACGCCATTCCCAAAGAAGTAGAGGTAGCAAAGCCAGCAAAAGCATTTGACTTAACCGAGCAGTTCAAGCAACTTATCCAGAGATTTATCTATGAACTTTTACAAAATGCTGATGATGCGAGTAATCAAAATGAAAAACTTGATATTCAGATTGATTTTGTAGATAATTTCGTCATT
>JALOLW010000233.1 GCA_025455795.1 Spirosomataceae bacterium | reverse complement strand
AAACCGCACTATCATCAACTGCTTCGACCGCTGCTGAATACTCGCCTCGATGAGGTCGGTTTGATTGACCGAAAGACTGCGAAGTTGAAGGGTATTGAGGAGTTTATCACCGATTTCGGGGAAGAAATTACCGATTTGAGCAGCGGCATCTTCGTCGCTCAGGGTACGTCGCAGGCCGTACAAATATACCAACGGCATAATCACCCACTTGACCAAGGCGTAGCCTAATACGGCCAAAAAACTGAAAAACAAGATACCGCGCATGGTGGTATTGAACCGCCCAAAATACTCAACGGTATTGACCAATAAGTAGGCTGACAATATCAACGCTGCCGAAAATATCGTCCCTTTTACCAACTGATTGATGTAGTATTTGCGCTTGTACGCGGCAATTTGGTCTAAGAGTATAGAAAGGCTTTCGGTTTTCATGGAAATAAGGTTTCGATTCTCTGTAAAACTAACGCAAAAATTGTGCAAAAAGTAGCGTCTGCGACAAACTTTCCAAAATTAACCCAAAACAGGGGAAATGTGTAGAAGTATTTATTTTGTTGATTTTTTGCTAATTTTTTCAAAAAACGTGACATTTACTCAATCAAAACCCAAGGCACTGCCCGTGTTTTGCTTCACAACATCGCTTTTTTCCTAAACAAACCTACAATGTCGTATCCTGTATCGTCTGCCAATAAAGACATTATTGCCAAAAAATCAGTAGTTGATTACAAAAAAAGTCACCACCGCCGTCGGATACTGATGGAGCTTTATCGCTCTGATACGCGCTCCATTGCCGAGATGGCGCGGGCGATTCACAACAGCGTGCCTTCGGTGACGAGCATCATGGAAGAACTGATGGCCGAGAAGTGGATTGTTACGACGGGTACGGCTACTACCAAACAAGGCCGAAAGCCGGCAGTGTTTAGTTTAAGCGATGAGCGGTTTCGCACGGCGGTCATAGATTTAAACACCCACGGAACGACATTTTTGGTGTTGAATCTCAAAAACGAAATCCTATTCCAACGTACCTGTGACCTTCGACTCAATGATTCGCCCGATATTTTGCACCGACTTACCCAGTCTATCGAAAGTTGTATAGCAGAGTCTGGGACTAACACTGCCGATTTGGTAGCTATGGGAGTTTCAATGGCAGGATTGGTTGACTCTAAAAAAGGCTTCAATTTTACCTACCGCAACCTCAATCGAGGTGAGCAGTCATTGATGAATTATTTGAATGAATATTTCAAAATACCCGTGTTTGGCATCAACGATACCCGTGCTACTACCCTCGGCGAGCAACGATTTGGACTGGCCAAAGGTAAAAATCACGTCTTGGCGATTTACATTGACTGGGGAGTGGGCTTGGGGGTTATTCTCAACGGTGAAATCTTTCAGGGGTCATCGGGCTTTGCGGGCGAGTTGGGGCATATTCAAGTAGTACCCAACGGCGAACTGTGTCATTGTGGCAAAGTAGGGTGCTTGGACACGATTGCTTCGGCGGAGTCGCTCGCCAAAAGAGTCAGCAAGGCATTGGCCGAAGGACGGGTGTCGCGCCTCTCCACTGCCGACCCCGCCGCCACCGATGCCGAAAAAATCATTGAGGCCGCTTGGCAGGGTGATTTGTTGGCGATTGATGTCTTGCACGATATGGGCATGGAGCTTGGTAAAGGCTTGTCTATTGCGATTCATCTCTTCAATCCCGAAATCGTCATAGTGGATGGCATCGTGGCCAAAGCGGGGACTTTTATCACCAATCCTATTGAGCAAGCCATTAACAAATTCTGCTTGACAGATTTTAGAAGCCACCTCAAAGTAGAGATTTCGCAGTTGGGAGTAAAAGCCAAATGGCTTGGTACACAGGTGTTTACGGTAGAGAAACTGATAGAAAGTGTGCAGTGATACGATATGATAAGGCTCGTTTTATGTTTGGCGGTACTGTTGCTATATGATGCCAAAGCGCAAGACTTTCGTTTGGAGCATATTGGGGTAGAAAAGGGCTTGTCGCAAGGGTCTCCTTATCATATCCTCAAAGACTCTCGGGGGTTTATGTGGTTTGGTACGCAAGACGGCGTCAATCGCTACGATGGACATTCGTTTCGCATTTATAAACCCGATATCAACAATCCTCATGCCTTACACGGGGTCAATATAGCAGGGCTTGTAGAAGACCAAACGGGCAATCTTTGGATAGGAACCGAAGAAGGACTCAACTGCTACGAGCGGGCTACGGAGCGATTTAGGCTCGTAATCGGTCCTAAACAGCTCGGCACCAAACGCCGCACCGCACCTTTCTATGCCGACCGCAAAGAACTTTGGTACTTGCGCGAAGGAGAGGGGATTTTGGCGTACAATTTTGCTACCCAACAGCACCGTATTATCGCTCCCAAATCGTATATTTCTCAGGACTTTGACTACATTGACTGGACAGTCCGTACTCCCAAAGGTGACGTATGGATGGTGGCCGACAAAGGCGTGGTGAGATACGATTTGAAACAAAAAAAGTACCATTATTATTTTAGCGACGTACCCGAAAACATCGTAGGGCCGCCGCTCAATGTCATCTGTCAATACATAGACCCCCAAAACACCGTTTGGCTTGGTACGCTCAAAGGCTTGGTGAAGTTCAACCCCGCCGATAGCACCTTTCAAGTTTTTGAAAAAAGCCTCGATGGCAAACCCATCGGAGCGGTGTATAGCATTGCCGAGGGCTTCAACCAACGCCTGTGGCTCGGTACGCAGCGCAATGGGTTCTGGAACTTTGTCAAATCAAAAGACCTACTGCATCCTGTGTATTTGCCGATGGTGACCCCCCGAAGCCTTAGCAACTACGAAATCACGCGAATTTATGTGGACAATCGGGGCATTATTTGGAGCAACGTGGACCCCGACGGCCTCCTCAAAATTATCCCCAATGCTTCTGTGATTCAGAAAGTGACCGATACCCCCGACTTACCGCTCAATCGGCGTTTGGACAATTTTTCGGTGCGCTGCGTGGAGCAGGGACCCAACGGACACGTGTGGATAGGCACCGAAGGGAGTCTGGTGGTCTTTGACCCCAAATCGCGCACTATTTTGAAAAAATTCTTGGCCAAATCTGACTCGCCGACGCTTCCCGCTATCAACTTCATCAAAAAAATCATTCGTGATAGTCACGGCAACATGTGGCTTGGCACTTACGGTGGCTTGATGAAATTTGACCCCAAAACCGAAACTTTCAAGCTGTTTCAGTTTGATAAAACCCTTTCCCGCAACAACTACGTCCGCACCATCATCGAACTCCCCGACGGGCGTTTTTTTCTCGGCACGCCCGAGGGTTCTTGGCTCTTCAGCCCCAAAACACTCCTCTTTGAGCCGTCGCCCGTGCTGCGCCACCAAAATGTATTTGCGGGCTACTACGCCAAAGATAGCACCGTGTGGTTGGCGTCCTATTTTGAGGGCTTGTATGGATTTAAGTACCAAAACAAGCAATGGAAAAAAACGTACTACGGCCTCAAAGCCTTCAATATCAATGTAGTAAGAGAAGATACCGTGAGCCAAAAACTATGGGTAGGTACCGAAAAAGGCTTGATAGAACTCGACCCTACCACTCGTCGCTATCGCTTCTACAATGACCGCCACGGCCTTGGCAATTCTTACGTGTATGGCATCATCATTGACCCGAAGCAACAAGTTTGGCTCAGTACCAACCACGGTATTTCGCAGTTTGACCAGCAATCTCGCACTTTTCGCAACTTCGATTTGGCCGATGGCATTCAGGGCTACGAGTTCAACGGAAACGCCTTTGCCATGACCGACAACGGCGAAGTCTATTTTGGCGGAGTCAAGGGTTTCAATAGTTTTTATCCAGAGCGTATGCACCGAATGTCTTACAAGCCGCGCGTGCATTTGTACAATTTTAGGGTAAACGACGAAAACTATCCAACCCCAAAACAAATCAACGAAACCGACATCGTGACGCTCGACTATGACCAAAATACGTTTTCGTTGGAGTTTTCGGCCATTGATTTTTACAGCGGCGGACGCAATGCGTACCATTATAAACTCGACGGACAAGACAAAGATTGGGTGTTTACCAACGCGCAAAACTTCGTGCGATACGCCAATTTGAACGCAGGCATGTACGTGTTCAAAGTCAAAGCCGCCAACCGCGACGGGGTATGGAGCGACGACGAAAAGAAACTCTTCGTGCGTGTGAAACCCCCTTTCTGGCAAACTTGGTGGTTTTATCTGTTCTGTTCGGGCGTGATTGGCTACTCGGCATTTTTGGCGGGGAAAAATCGGTTGCAGCGCATCCGTCAAAAAGAACAAGAGCGACTGCGTATTGCCCTCGATGCCCAAGAACAAGAGCGCAAGCAAATCGCCCAAGACCTCCACGACGAAATCGGGGCGCGGCTCGCCACCCTCAAACTCTACGCTTCTTCGATGACCAAATACCTGCCTGAAAACGGGGAAAGCGTGGAAATGAAGAAAAAAACGCTCGAAATCATCAACGAGTCTATTGTGGACACCCGCCGTATGCTGCGCGAACTCAGTCCGCGCGTACTCGAGCAGTACGGCTACGCGGCAGCGGTAGAAGAATTGAGTCAAAAAATACGGCAATCGGGCCAAGTGAAAGTAGAATTCGACTCCTCACGTCTCCCCGAACGCCTCACCCCCGACATCGAAACGGGGCTTTATCGCATCACTCAGGAACTTCTCAACAATACCATCAAACACGGTGAAGCGCAAAAAATCACCGTCCGCGTCCACCAAGACGACGGCCTCATTCATTTTGATTATTTCGATGACGGGAAGGGGTTTGATTATCAGCAGGTTAAACAAGGTTTAGGTATCGGCAACATTGAGTCGCGGGTGGCAGTGCTGGGTGGACAAATAGTCTGGGCACCCAAAGTGGGTGAAGGCAACGCGGTTTTTATTGAGATTCCGCTCAACCCCCAAACCCCTAAAATTGAATTTGACCTGCCAGATTTCCAAAAATGGGCTGTCGAAATACAAAAATGGATAATTCCCAAAACAAAATAAGCCAGTAGCCTTCGTAAGAGGAAACTAAACACCAACAATAATGGGTTGCTAAAAACATTGTACTTTTGTAAAAATTGAATAGAAATGAGATTAACCAAAGCCGAAAGTATAGACAACGTTTATCGGGCGTTTTTGAATACCCCCCTCGACCAAGACGACATTGATTTCTTTACCGAGACTCAAAAAGCAAGAGGAGGGCAGCCGTTTCGACGTAGAATGTTGCACCGCCTCGCCACCATGAACGATGTAGCTCACAAGTACATCATGGTTGGGTATAGAGGTTGTGGCAAAAGTACCGAACTCAATCAGCTCAAAGAAGACCTTGAAAAACAGACTGAGGTTGGCTCTCGCTATTTTGTGGTGTCATATTCGATAAAAGACGAGTTGAGTTTGGTCAATCTCAACTACATGCAGTTGCTTATCGTAACGATGGAGAAGTTGTTTGGGGCCATTGACGAACATCAACTGGGTATCAACCAAGAGTACCTCGACTTGATAAAACGATGGGTACAAACGAAGGAAATCACTAAGATTTCGGATACGCACAAACTCTATGAGAAACGGGGCGAATTGAAATATGATGCGTCTTTTTTTAAATCTTTTTTCGGGAGTTTCAAGATAGCCTCTACACATAGCGCTTCTATGAAAGAAACCATGAAAGAAGTGATAGAACCCCGACTCTCTGAACTGATAGATCTTTGCAATAGGCTCATCACCGAAGTAAGATTGGGACTGCACAAAATTGACAAAGACGACTTGTTGATTATCGTAGAGGACTTGGACAAACTCCTTTATGACAAAGCCAAAGAGGTGTTTCTCGACCACGTGGACATACTCACAGCCCTCTATGCCAATTTTATTTTTACTTTTCCTATCTCGCTGTATTACAGTGCTTGGTGGGTAAGTCGCATCAAAAATTACTTCGGAAATGCTTTTGAGTTTCCGATGATAAAAGTGCGCGAAAAAGACGGCTCTCCATCTACCGACGGATTGGCGTGCCTGCGTGAACTCATAGAAAAACGCATGAGTCTATCGCTTTTTGAGTCGTCCCAATTGCTCGATGACATGATTTTGATGAGCGGGGGCAATCTGGCTGACCTCTTCCGATTGATACGTGATGCCGCTGATTTTGCCATAGACGACTCGCGCAGCGTCATTACGGCTCACGACTACCAACGGGCCTTGGCGTACCTCATCAACGACTACCAAAATACCATCAGCGATGTAGAAATAGAAGGCAAACTTTATACAACAGACCAAATGTATGAAGCCTTGGTGCAGTTGGCTACCAACAAAACCTACGAAAACTCGGTGGTGATGCTACACCTGCGCCAAACCCTGCTTGTACTTGGCTACAATAGCGATTTTTGGTGCGATGTACACCCTATAGTAAAAGAAATACTGAAACGAAAAGGTAAAATCGAATGATACTGTCGGACGATACCGAGCGGCTTTATACCCGCCTCCGCCGATACCTCAATCGTACCGATGGCGGTGGGTATTTTTTTGCCTCGGCCTCCGACGAACGCCTCCTACCTATTCTCAACCAACGCTTGCTACAAGATATGCCTACCGTTCGGTTGGTAGAGCTGCAGGTAGGCCAAGATACCCTAAGCTATCAACTTGAAAAACAAGCCTCTGAGGCTACTGCACTGATTGTGAGCAATTTGGGGTATTATGCCTACAAAAACAAAAACGCCCTCACAGAACTAAACTTTGCCCGAGAAAAAATTTTAT
>JALOLW010000232.1 GCA_025455795.1 Spirosomataceae bacterium | reverse complement strand
CCGTAGCCCCGCAGTCATGAAGTCAGTACAGAACGCTCTTTTTGTGGTGGGGTACTTCCTCCGACGCGCTCATTGGTTGAGTTTGGACGTGGTATTGGGGGCCATGCTGATGCACGCGGTGGCTTATCGCCTTCCCGACGGGCGTGGCCAATCTTCTTGGGCTTCTACGCTACTCGTTGGCATGGCGGTTTTTGTGATTTATACCCTCGATCGCTTTTTGGACAATCGCAAAACCCAAACTCCCGCTACTGCACGCCACCGTTTTTATCACCAACAGCGCGACCTTTTGCTCAAAGTAGTCATCGGCTTGGCCGTTGTTGGCTTTGTGTTATTGTTTTGGTTGCCTTTCAAAGTAATTGTATTCGGGCTGATTATCAGTTTGTTGTCAGGATTGTATTTGTGGGTGATTTTCCGCAGCGACGCGCAGCATACCGCCCAACTTTGGAAAGAACCCATCGTAGCGATAATTTACACGCTGGGGGTTTGGATGCCTTCTATTCTTGTGGCGGAGCCAGTCACGTGGGAAAGCTACGCGCTGATGTTTTTGTTTGGCCTGGTAGCCTTCCAAAACCTGCTGCTTTTTTCGTGGATGGAGTCGTTTGACCTCGACGAGGGTTATTCGTTGGCCATTGCGTGGGGAACGGAGGCCGTTGCGAAGATTATCAGTATATTGGCTGTTGTGGTAAGTGTTGCAGGGATTGTAATGGCGGTTTCGACCACGCATCATTACGCTTCTCGCGCGGCATTGACGCTTGCCATGATGAGTTTTTTGACCTACCTCGTCAAGCACCACGCACCCCAACTGCTCCCCCAAGAACGTTACCGTTGGCTTGGCGATGGTGTTTTTTTGTTGGCCGTTTGGTTGTGGTAAAAAATGATTTAAACGTAGTCTTTCAGTAGCGTTTCTTTGAGTCTTTTCATGCCCGTTGTCGCTTTTTCGGTGATAAATGTGACATTTTTGACGCTGCCGTCAATGTCGGGCGTGTTGGGGTCCACCACAAAAATAGGCACGCGAGGCCGCACATAATACACCAATCCCGCCGCAGGATAGACCACCAACGATGTGCCTACTACCACAAAAATATCGGCTTCTTCGGTCAAAGCCAGGGCGGGTTCCATCATCGGGACATCCTCGCCAAACCACACGATATTGGGGCGTAGTTGGCTACCCAATTCGCACTTATCGCCGAGTTTGAGTTCCCAGCCGTCCATTTGATAGACCAGATTGGGGTCTTTGGTGCTGCGCGATTGATACAGTTCGCCGTGCAGATGTAGTACCTGGCCCGACCCCGCCTTTTCGTGCAGATTATCTACGTTTTGTGTGATGATTTGTACGTCAAAATATTGCTCCAATTCGGCCAAAATCAGGTGTGCTTCGTTGGGCTGTGCCGTGAGGCCCTGCTTTCGTCGCTCGTTGTAAAAATCCAACACCAATTGTGGGTTGCGACGCCAGCCTTCGGGCGTGGCTACGTCTTCGATGCTGTAACCCTCCCACAGCCCACCCGTATCGCGGAAGGTTTTAATACCGCTTTCGGCGCTGATTCCCGCGCCCGACAGGACGACTAACTTTTTTTTGACTGACATACAATTCGGTCGTTAGGGGTTTTTGTAAAAACGGAACCAAATGCCCATAAAAGGGAACGGGATTGTCCAACCACGGAAAATGATGCGCTTTGTCAATCGTCACCAATTGCGCCGTCGGGAGTCCTTTTTTCCAAGCTTTGAGGAGAGCGTTGAACCCTTGTCGGGGTTTCGACAGCACCACCATCGTCGGAATACTCAGGGTGTGGAGTGTGGCCAAACAATCTGCCGAATTTATAATAAATTTTCCATTGACCCGATTTTTGACGGTGATATTTTTGATTTTTTCGTACAAAAACTCCGTCGCTATCGGTTCGTGTAGGGTGTCATAGACGTAGGTAGCCGCCTGAAACGCCATGATGGCTTTGGCACGAGCAGCGGAGTCTAATTTGGGAGTTTGGAGGTGTTTTTGAAGTTTGACAAAACGGTGATTGATAGACTCTTGGGTGAGCATTTTGGAGAAATCGTAATCTTCATAAGTATCAAAAATCTCTTCCAATTTATCGGGGCTTTTGTGGTGAAAAGAAGCGGGGTTGATTAGCACCAGCTGCCCCACGGTTTTGCCCACTTGGGAGGTATAAGCACAGGCGATGTTGGCCCCAAAACCATGCGCCACTACCGACCATTTCGGAATCCTGAGCACCATTCGTAGGGCTTCGATGTCGGCCACGGCTTTGTTAAAATTCACGGTGGTGTCGTGGACGGTTGGCAGGCGGCTTTTGCCCGTGGCGCGGGCATCATAAAACACCACGCGGTTGTTTTGGGCAAGCCGCTCTACAAGGTCTTTCATGTAGGCCGACGAGTTGCCCGCGTCGCTCACGACCAATAGGGTATTGGTGCCACTTCCTACAATTTTGAAATACAAGTTGGCGCCACTGTTACAAATCGCCCAACCTTCGCTTTGAGCATAACCAAATCGCAACAATAACACACAAAAAGTAAGCAATAAACTATTCCTCATTCGGGTTTTGTTAGGGGCAAGATAGGGAGCTAATCATTTAATGCGCTGATTTTTTGGTAAATCATAACTTGGTTGGAGGCGACTTTGGCGAAGCCACGCACGTCGTCGCCCGTCCAAGCGTTGTTCATTTCACCGTAGCTGCCAAACACCGACGACATCAAGTCAAATTTGGACTCAATGCCCTCAATATGAAAGCGATACGGCGCAAGATGCACGTGTACTTGACCTGTGACGTGGACTTGGGTATCGGCCAAAAACGTTTCGATGTTTCGCATCACTGGCTCCAAAAACTGCCCTTTGTGCAGCAGGCTGCCGTACCAGTTGGCGAGTTGCTCTTTCCAGTAAAGTTGCTGTTCGCTCAACACGTGTTTTTCGAGGGTATGGTGTGCTTTGATGATGACAAGCGGGGCGGCAGCCTCAAAACCCACGCGACCTTTGATGCCGATGATGGTATCGCCTACG
Source organism: Spirosomataceae bacterium (assembly GCA_025455795.1). Taxonomy (GTDB): domain Bacteria; phylum Bacteroidota; class Bacteroidia; order Cytophagales; family Spirosomataceae; genus Runella. The sequence goes on along the minus strand of JALOLW010000232.1, from coordinate 3,762 downwards.
TGGATGTCGCGCCCGATGCCAAACGGTGCGGCCATGTCGGTAAGTTGCTGAATGGCCTCCACAGAAGTCATGGTTTGGCCGTTGAGCCCGACGAGTTCGCCTTTTTCAAAATGCAGCGTTACGCGCTCAGGCTCGGTTTTGGTGACTTGGGTTGGAAAAGCACTTTCGGGTAGATATTGATGCGACGTGAGGGTTTCTTTGCCTCCTACCGACGTTCCCCAAAGGCCCTTATTGATAGAGTAAGCGGCTTTGTGCCATTCTTGATCCACGCCTTTTGCTTTCAAATATTCGATTTCGGCCTCGCGCGAAAGGCGCATATCGCGGATAGGCGTGATGATTTCGGCTTCGGGCATGATGATACGAAACGCCATGTCAAACCGTACTTGGTCGTTGCCCGCTCCCGTACTCCCGTGCGCGATGGCTTGCGCGCCCAATGCCTTGGCGTGTTCGGCGGCAGCGATGGCCTGAAAAATCCGCTCGGCACTTACCGAAAGGGGATAGGTATTGTTTTTGAGGATGTTGCCAAACACCAAGTACTTGATACACTGCTCATAATAATCCTCGGTTTTGGAAATAGTGGCGTGGGTTTTGACCCCCAGCGAGTAGGCACGCGCTTCAATGGCTTGGAGTTCGCTGGCCGAAAAACCGCCCGTGTCCACCAGTACCGAGTGTACTTCGTAACCTTTGTCTTCTGACAAATATTTGACACAAAATGAGGTATCCAGACCTCCACTAAACGCTAAAACAACTTTTTTCTTTTCTGACATTTCTCGCTAAGTACTTTATGAATTGGTGGATTGTATCGGTAGTTGATTTTGCTTACAAAGGTAGGAGATTCAAAGCAAGGTTGCTAAAAATCCATTCGCCTTTTGTTTTTTTGTAATTTTACCCACCAATTCAAAACACTACCGATATGGGTTTAGTATATGCAGAAATAGAACTTATCAATGCCGAAGATTTGGCATTAGCAAAAAAGCACTACATTGGAGAAGAAGAAATCAAGCGAATGTGGGTCACAGGCTTGGTGGATACAGGAAGCTATATGTTGTGTATCAACGAGTCCATTCAAGCGCAGATGCAGTTTCCTGTGATGGAAAAGCGCATTGGGCAGATGGCCAACGGCGACCGTATTGAGTGCGACGTAGTGAGCCAAGTCGAGGTACGTTTCAAAAACCGTCGAACCATCTGCAACGCTATGATACTGCCAGGAGATAGCGAAGTGCTTATTGGAGCTATTCCACTTAAAGATATGGATGTACTAATCCACCGAAACGTCGGACCGCCTCTAAGACAAGAGCTTATTGTTAATCCTGAGCATCCGTATTTTGCTCGGGGACGCCCAGTCAGATGAAATTGAAGGGAGTCAGATGACTCCCTAATTTTTTACCGTAAAATTCGCTTTGTTTACTCCTACACCTTTGATAGTCAGAGATTTCCAGTACTTCGGAAGTTTTGGCTTGTATTTCTGAACAATCCCCTCATCGGTGATGTCCAATCCTGCCCAACCATTGATGAGGGTTTGTAAAAAGCCCCCCGCACCTGTCGCAAAGTAGGGGTTTGTTCCGCCAGCGGTCTCGGCCAAAACGCCAAACGGCGGCGCGGCGTTGGGTTTGTACGAATCCAGGTACTGCATGTAGGCGGTTTCGGTGTTGCCCAAACGCGCATTGAGAATCGAAAAAATGCCGTGTGCCATGGCAGGAGAAGAACCTTTGCGGCCAGGGATATTGTCGCCCAAAGTTTTCCAATAATAGTCCAAGTCTTTCCGCACGGTGGCAGGGTCGGTGACGACGCTGAGGGGATAGCTCAACAGGTTCACGTCGGCTTGTTTGATGGGTTCGCCGTTGTAGGTGGCATGTTCGCGCGTGGTGCCGTCGGGGAAGCGCAAAATCACGATGTTGTCGGCCACGGTTTTCCAGAGGGGGTCGGGGGTTTTGCCCAGTACCGTAGCGGCTTGGGCTGCATAACCCAGCACCGTCTTGGCGATGCCGTTGGTGAAGGCGTTATCGTCCACGTTTTCGGCCCATTCGTCCGCGCATACTACGTTCATAATGTGATACTTGCCGTCTTTGCCCAGTTCTACCCGTGCTGCCCAAAAATCAGCCACTTCTTTCAAAATCGGGTAGCCTTTGGCTTCGAGCCAAGCCTTGTCTTTGGTCACTTGGTAGTATTTCCAAACGGCATAGCCCACGCAGCCCGTGATGTGATGCTCAAACGGCCCCGACAATGCCCACACGGGCGTCCCTTCTTGGCCTGTGTCATCGCCTTCCCAAGGGTATTTGGCCCCCCGATACCCATACGCCACGGCGTTTGCTTTGGCGGCTTCCAAGCTTTTGAAGCGGTATTCCATCGGTGATTTGGCCAGTTCAGGATGGAGCGTCAGCAAAGGTGGGTACATCCACAATTCGGTGTCCCAAAACACGTGTCCGTTGTAGCCTAAGCCCGAAAGTCCCATGGGCGAGAGCGAATAGGGGGTGCCTTCGCGCACAAAACTGTACAAGTGATAGATCGCCGAGTGGATGTCGCGCTGGGCTTCGGGGTCGCCTTCTACGATGATGTCGCTCTCCCAGAGTTTGGCCCAAGCGTCTTGGTGGCGTTGGAGGAGGCGTTCTTTCTTTTCGAGGGCCGCAAAAATCGTCATGCGCTCGGCTTCGTTTTGAGGGTCAGCCGATTGGGCCGTCGAAATCACCGAGCCAATCACCGAAAAACGGTACGTTTGCCCCGCTTGGAGTTTTTTGCGGAATTTGAGCAAGTGACGGTTGTTGTCCCACTCTTCGTGAATCAACCGAGGCTCTTGGCCGTGTGGTTCGTCAAACAAAAACGAATTGGAAACCGCCAGCGTGAGGCGACCCGTAGGGCTTTTGGCCACGCTTGTCATCAACGGAATGACGATGTGCGGGCGGTCTATTTCGGCATAAAAATTTTTGACATCTTTCAGGTTGTCAGGCGATTCTATCACACTTGCGGGGATGATGTCGCAGGCTTGTTTGGCACTCACCTCTACGTTGATCATGGCCGTGTGCGGTAAGTGCCGAAGGGCCATCATTTCGTGTTTGACTGAAAGGATGCCTTTGTAATCGAAGTTAGTAATGAGTTTGGCATTTTTCATGTCGAGGGTTTGGGCAAAATTGCTGATGTTGTCTCTATTGAGCAATGCGCCCTGACCGTTGGCTTCTACCAAAAAATCCATGTTGGCAAAGCTAAACACCTTCATGATGTTGCTCACGCGCCCACGCCCGTAAGTGTCAAACGCCCCGTTGAGTACCACTTCTTTGACCTGCATCGGATTGGGAGAAGATACGAGACCCACCATGCCGTTGGCGACCGTGACCCCGAAATATTTGTTGGGGTCAATGTTTTTGGCTTCGATTTGCCATTCATTCTGAGCAAAAACAGGAACAGAAAAGGTAATGGCTAAAAAAAAGCCGAGGGCTGATTGGAAATCGAGCATGAGTGGCATCCCAAGTCTAAATTGGAATGAGCGACGAATAAAAGATGTCATTGTCAAAATAGGTTAATGTGATTTTGTGAAAAGGTAATTACAAATAACAAGAAAGATTGGCAGATTTGAAAGTGATGGGGGAAGTCTATTGTTTGAAACTTAACCAATGAATTATCAAACTTGCGGTTTTTACTTGTCAAAGACCAATCTACTGACCTATTCCGATGTATTTTCCTCTTTCTTACAACTCAAACACAGCACATTTGACATCCGCCCGTGCGGTTGCCCTGGCTATGCCCAATGGTAATTTGGATATTTGGAAA
>JALOLW010000231.1 GCA_025455795.1 Spirosomataceae bacterium | reverse complement strand
CCCAATCCACCCATAGCAATACCTACATCGCTCAAAGCCACTACGGGAGCGTCGTTTACACCGTCGCCCACGAAGGCTACGGTTTCGTTTCGGGCTTTGATTTCCTTTACTTTATTGACCTTATCTTCGGGTAGCAAATCGCCAAAAGCATTCAAAATGCCCAGTTTATCCGCGACAAATTTTACCACCGTGCTTTTATCACCGCTAAGCATGGTGGTTTTTACGTTTAGTGCTTTCAGGCGGTTTACGGTTTCCTGCGCATCTTCTTTGATACTATCGGCAATGGTCAAGTAACCAACGAATTTTTTATCATAAGCAATGGCAATCAATGTGTAAACAATACTTGAAGGGTCAGTGTCGTATTTGATTCCATATTTATCCAGTAATTTGAAATTGCCTACCAGCATTTCTTTGCCATTAACGTTGGCTTTTAGCCCATGCCCCGATATTTCTTCTACATTTTCTAATTTTATGGTAGCATCAACGGGTCCAACAAACTCATGTATCGCCGTAGCCACAGGATGCGTACTTTGACTTTCAAGGGCATTGACCATCTGTAAAATATCATCTTTTTCAAATTCAGGTTTGAAAACAACTTCCTGCACCTTGAAAACGCCTTCGGTCATCGTACCTGTTTTGTCCATGACCACATTTTGAACAGTGGCGATGATGTCGAGAAAATTACTTCCCTTGAACAAAATGCCGTTTTTACTGGCTGCCCCAATTCCGCCAAAATAGCCCAACGGAATGGAAATAACCAACGCACAAGGGCAAGAAATAACCAAGAAAACCAAAGCTCGATACAGCCACGTTTTGAACTCGTAGCCTTCAATAAAGAAGTACGGCAAGAGGCAAATGGCAATGGCCAAAAACACGACGATGGGCGTATAGATTTTGACAAACTTCCTGATAAACAATTCTGTGGGTGCTTTTTGAGCAGTAGCGTTTTGCACCAATTCCAGAATTTTCGACAACTTGCTATCGGTATAGGCAGTCGTTACTTTTACTTGGGCTACTGTGTTGAGGTTTATCATCCCTGCCAGCACCACTTCACCCTTTGTTTTGGTGTCGGGCTTGCTTTCACCCGTAAGGGCAGCGGTATTGAATGAGGCTGACTCGGACAATAATTCTCCATCCAAAGCCAGTTTTTCACCTGCTTTCAGTTGGATAATGTTACCAATTTTAACTTTTTCAGCCTTGATTTTTTGAGCTTGGTTATTGACCAAAATCGTTACTTGGTCGGGGCGTTGGTCGAGTAGCGCTTTAATATTTCCTTTGGCACGCTTGACCGCTAAGGTCTGAAAAACCTCTCCTACGGCATAGAAAAGCATCACTGCCACGCCTTCGGGGTATTCTTGAATGGCAAAAGCCCCGACGGTGGCAATGCTCATCAACAAAAATTCTGAGAAAATTTCACCCTTACCGATGGCCTGAATGGCCTCTTTGATAACGGGAAAACCCACAGGAGCATAGGCAACCACATACCAAACTACACGAACCCAACCCGAAAACCAAGTTTGCGGAATCCAGTTATCGAAAGAGATGGCCAACAGTAACAATGCCAATGAAATTATCGAAGGCAAAAACATTTGGAATGTGCTGTCGCTTCCACCCGAATGATCGTGCCCGTCATCGTCAGGGTGTTCATCATGGCCATCATCATCGGAATGACCCGTTTTTAACAGTTCTTTTGCCCCTGCTTTGGCGTAAATTTTTTCTTCTTGAACGCAACAAATCTGCTTGCCTTGTGCGTCGTAAATGTGTTGGTGTTTCATAATTTAAAACTCTTTTACCTTATTCTTGTCCTTAAAATACGCCTCCAACGCTTTTTCGCCGAAGGCATAAAAAACGACGGGAGTAACAATCATATCGAGTAAAGTGCTGGAAACCAAGCCACCCAAGATAACCGTTGCCACGGGGTAGAGGATTTCTTTACCTGCCGCCTGCGGGTCGAGCCGTCATCAACACAGGGACAAGTCGCTCCAATGAACCTCGGATAATCATCGCTTTGCCAAAGGTCTCGCCTTCGTGTTCGACCAAATGAATATAGTGCGAAATCATCATGATACCGTTGCGGCTGGCAATGCCCGTCAGGGTGATAAATCCCACCAGCGTAGCCACCGAAAACACGCCTCCCGTGAGCATCACCGCTACCACGCTGCCGATAAGTGCCAATGGCACGTTAAGCATGATTTGCAACACCAATCGGCTGGATTTGAAGTGGGTATAAAGCACTAAAAAAATACCCAGAATGGAAAAAATACTCAGAAAACCAATGAGTTGGGTCGCCGACGACTGACTTTCTATCAAGCCAGAATATACTACATAATAGCCAGCGGGCAGTTGCATTTTACTCACTTTTTCTTTGATTTCGGCCACGGTTGTCCCCAAATCTCGCCCCTGCACGTTGGCCGAAATCACCATGCGGCGTTGGGTATTTTCGTGCATCACTTGGTTTACGGTAACAGTCTGCTCAATGTCGGCAATCTGCTCCAACGGCACCAGCGTACCATCGGGCGTGCTGATTTGGGTGTTGCGAATGGCTTCAAGATTGGAGCGTTCCCGCTCGTTGGTACGAATCAAAATATCGAACGATTTCTGCCCGTCGTACATCTGCCCCGTTACTTTGCCGTTGTAAAATACCTCCAACTCTTCGGCTACCTTGCCCGCTTGGAGGCCGTAACGCTGCAGGGCATCTCGTTTGACACGGATTAACAACTGTGGCACCATGACTTGCCGCTCAACGTTCAAATCCACTACCCCTTCTACGCCCTGCATCAGGTTTTTAATCTCTCCTGCTTTACTGCGGAGTTCAGTGAGGTCGTTGCCGTAGAGTTTAAGGGCGATTTGCGCCTGTACGCCCGACAGTAAATGCTCAATGCGGTGCGAAATGGGTTGCCCCACCACCACGGTAACACCTTTAATAATCGAGAGTTTTTCACGAATATCAGCAATGATTTCTTCACGACTACGGGTAGCACCATGCTTGATTTCTACCTCGATTTCGGAGCGGCTGACGGGCTCGACGTGTTCGTCCAACTCAGCCCGACCCGTGCGGCGGCTGGCATACTCTACTTCTGGTACTTGAAGCATCAATTTTTCTGCCAATGTTCCTAAACGGTTTGACTCCTCCAACGAGGTGCCAGGCGGCGCAATCATATTGATATTGAACGAGCCTTCATTGAAAGGGGGTAAAAATTCTGTTCCAAAAAACGGAATGACCCCCATCGAAACCACAATGAGCAATGCTGCTACAGTGATAATGGCTTTGGGTCTTTTGAGCGACCAATTCAAGAGTTTGTAATCTTGTTTTTTGAGCCAACGGACAACCCCCGTGTCTTCCTCGTGTGCTTCTGCTCCCAGAAAGTTTGCCCAAAAGCCTTTTGCTCGTTTTTCTCCGACTCCCTGTTTTAGCAAATAACTGCACAACACGGGCGTAACCGTGAGCGACACAAACAATGAGGCAGTGATGGAAGTAATGTAGGCAATGCCCAAAGGTGCAAAAATACGCCCTTCAATGCCTTCCATGAAAAATAGCGGAATGAAAACCAATACCACAATCACCGTGGCATAGACGATCGAATTACGCACTTCGGAACTGGCCTCGTACACCACCCGCAGCGTGGATTTAGGGTTGTCTGCGGCACGGTTTTCTTTCAAACGGCGGAACACGTTTTCTACGTCCACGATGGCATCGTCCACCAATTCACCGATGGCAATGGCCAGACCGCCGAGCGTGAGGGTGTTGATAGAAATACCAAGTATCTGAAAAATGATGGCGGTAATGACCAGCGACAACGGAATAGCCGTGAGGGTTATTACCGTTGTACGGAGGTTCATTAAAAACAAAAACAGGATAATCACTACCAAAATAAACCCGTCCCGCAGCGCTTCAACAACGTTGTTGATGGAGTTTTCAATAAAGTTTTTTTGTTGGAAAATCTTAGGATTGAGTTTTACATCTTTGGGCAGGGCTTGTTGAAGTTCGGCGCAGGCTTTTTCAATTTCGTAGGTCAAAGCCACGGTGTTGGCCCCAGGCTGTTTTTCGACGGCCATGATAACGGCGGGTTTCCCGTTGATGCTCCCATCACCTCGCTTAAACGCTGCTCCAAACTTCACTTCGGCTACTTGTTTGAGCAGTATGGGTTGGCCGTTGCGGCTCGTAACGACGGTATTGGCCAAATCGTCCAACGACTCGGCCCGCCCCACGTTCCGAATCAGTACCTCGGTACCATATTCGTAGTAAAAATTTCCTGTGGTATTGCGGGTGGCTTGCGAGAGGGCTTTTTCTACGTCGTCGAGGGCTACACCAAACTGTTTGAGTTTATTGCTCGACACCTGCACTTGATACTGCAATCGTTCGCCCCCGATAGGTATCACTTGCGATACACCCTTGATAGTGAGCAACCTACGCCGCACCGTAAAGTCGGCTAAGGTGCGTAACTCAGCAGGAGTAGTCGTTTTATCAGCACTTAGCCCCACGTACATAAACTGCCCCATGACCGAGGTAATCGGACCCATGATGGGCGTAATGCCATTGGGAAGCGTAACGGTTTGGAGTTTTTCGGCCACCAACTGTCTGGCTCTGTAAATATCGGTATCCCAGTCAAATTCGACATAAACCAGACCCAAACCAATGGCCGAACTACTCCTTACGGCCTCCACACCTGGCGCACCGTTGAGGGCGGTTTCGACGGGCAACACCACCTGCGTTTCGATTTCTTCGGGAGCTAACCCGTTGGATTCCAGAAAAATCGTGACCCGTGTGCGATTCAAGTCGGGCAGTACGTCAATGGGAATACGAAGAGCCGTATAAGTACCTGCGACGAGCAAAATAGCCGCCGCCGCCAGCACAATCAGCCGATTGTGCAGCGAAAATCGAATGATTTTATCGAGCATGGGCAATTAGTGTTTATGGTCGTGAGCTTCTTCAGGTTTCCCTTCTCCTTTGACTACGTTCACTACAAAATCAGCGATTTGCAGCTTGCCATTGAGCATAAACTGCACCCATGCACGATACGTACCAGCGTGTTCAAACTCAGCATGGAGGTGAAAATTACCTTTGGCTGTCTCGGGATGCACGTGTATGTAGTCCTTGTCAGCTACTTCTATAAAGACAATGTGGGCTTTGGCCTCCAAGTAGTTTTCAAGGGTTTCGACATTGACAGAATTGCCGTTTTGAGCCAATAGTCCATTGATATGAAGCGTTTTTCCTGTTTCAAACTTGCCTTTCAAGGTCAGACTAATGCCATTGCTGGTCCAAGTCAATCGCTCGACAGTAGTGGCGGGGGCAGCAACGCCATTCCCACCTACTTTGAGGGTGTGTTTGGTAACTACTTCGCCACCTTCGGCGGTTTTGTAATCGGCAAAAAGTACATAATTTCCTCCCGATTTGAAAGTTGTTTTTACGTCATAACTACCTGATGCTTGATAGTCGGGGTGGAGGTGTTGAAAGCTATTGAGGGCTTCGTCCACCACAATGAGGTGCATTTTTTTACCGTGATTGGTTTCCAAAGGCACTTCGGCAGCGGGGTCTTTTTTGAGTTTGGGCGTGAGCGAGAGCGTAACCGATTGCCCTACTTGGGGAGTAGCAGGAGTGGTTTTAAAGTCGGTCGAATAGTTTTCATTACTACCATGGTGGTCATGCTCTTCACCTTCGTGATTGTGTCCTTCGTGGCTGTCGGCTTCGTGTTCTTTGCCTTCGTGTACAGTTCCGTCGGCGTGTGTGTGGCTTTCTTTTTTGCCCAAACCACAAGCACTTAAAAATGAAGATGTTGAAATTATAAGAGCCAGATATAAGGCGGTTTTGATGGTCGTTTTCATTAGATTTTGAAGTTTTTATTACTGATTTAGAAATATCATTTTTAATTGATAAGCCGACGATATGACGACTTTTTCATTTGATTCTAAGCCATTCAAAATCGTGGTTTCTGAGCCGTTGTTATGCCCCGTCGCCACGTATTCAACCCGAAAACGCTCGGGGGTTTCTTTGACAAAAACGCAGGGTTTGCCATTGATTTGATTGAAAGCGGCATTGGGCAAGGCCAAGGTACGGGCATCTTGGGCGGTTTTGACCCTAACTGTAACGTACTCACCGATTTTGAAAGCACCGTCGGGGTTATCTACTTCAAACAGCATTTTTTGCGACTGATTGGCATTGACCATCTGCGCCGTAGATAATAAGCGAACTCGGTTAGACTGGTGTTTTTCAACGTCCCGCTGACATTCCACCTCAAAACCTACGCCCGTCCGTACTTTATCGGCATCTTGGTCAAACACCTGCGCTTCTACATATACCTTGCTCAGATTGGTAATGGTAAATAGCGTTTCTCCTATCCCTACCGTAGAGCCGATGGCTACCGCAAATGGAGCTACAACGCCCGCAATGGGCGCCGTGAGGGCGACCAATCGGCTGTTGCCTTTGCCGTTTTTGGCAATATTGTTCAACACTTTGAGGTTTTCCTGTGCCTTACTCAATCGAGCTTCGGCCTCTGACAAATCCCGCTTGGCGGCAATGTCTTCGATTTTTTTCAGGCGATCGAATTCTTTCTGAGCGGCCAAAAGCTCGGCTTCCAAATTATTACGTTCGGCTTGCAGGTTTACTTGGGTACCGGCATCAATGGTTTGCTCCAACACCGCTAATGTCTGCCCTTTGCCTATTCGCTGCCCCACACGGGCATTGAGCGACACAATACGCCCTATTTGGGGTGTCTGAACTACGGCCATGCCCGTCGAGGCGGGTATCACCGTGCCGTAAAGTTGGGTCGTTTCCCTAAAATTCCCCGTTTCGACTTTGGCCGTCAGGATTTCAAACAAAAACTGCGTTTCTTTGGGTACTTCAAATTCATCGCTCATTGTAGTGGCAGTTTGTTTACCTACTCCCCCGTGGTCGTGGCCGTCGTCTTGGGCTTGGCTGGGTTGGTAGTGGGCGGTGGGCAACAGCGAGCCGCCCAGCAACAATACTATCATGAGTTTTCTGTTACGAACCCGCATCAGCAGGAACATCAGCAACATACCCAATGCTAATCCACCAATTCCTAACACGTAAGGGTTTTGATACCAAGCAGTAGCGGTTTCTTCTCCTTCATGTGAATGTTCGGACTCATCATGGCCTACCAATACGCCTTTGAGCATCATCAAATCGGGGCCATTGATGCCATCAATTTTGGCTGTAAGCGCAAAAGTGCGTTCCTTGCTAAATAGGGAATTTACTTCATAAATACCTGCCTCTTTGGGCTTTATATCAAACTTGGCTTTGCTGTCAAGTGATGCAGTCAGATTGATTTTGGCATTACTTATAGGTCGGTTCGTCACAGGGTCTGCTACATAAAGCATCAGTTTTCCTGCTTCGTCGGCGTGGAGGTGTTCGTATTTCAAAACCAACTCATAACGTTCCGATATGGCCTCGGATTTCTTCATTTTGATGGCCTCGGCAGCGGGTTCGTGGTCGCCGTGAGCGGCATCGTCATGCACGGTGCCGTCGGCGTGGGTGTGCTGGGCATTTACAGTAGTAGTGAGTAGCGTGAGTAACAAACATAATAGCCACTTCAAATTAAAATAAACCCTATTAACGATTGTTCCTCCATCGGTAGGTAGGGGGCTTTGCTTTTTCATAAATTTCCAGTTAAATAGTTGATATTCAATATGGTTTGATGATACGAGCGCAGTGTGTCCAAGTAGCGCAGTTTGATGTTGTAGGCATCGTTGGTGGTACGCAAAAAGCCCACGTAGTCGGTTTGCCCACTCTCAAAAAAACGTTGGGCGGTTGAAATCAACTCATCGGCTTGGCGGAGGGCGGTAGTCTGAAAATAGTTGAGCGAATTGCGGTAACGAGTAAGTTCACCCTGCGCTGCCTGCAAATCGGTAGCGAGGGTTACTTTTTGGGCTTCGGTACGTTGTTTGGCTATTTCGTAGCCTGTTTGAGCGGCAGCAATGCGGCTTTTGTATTGTCCTGCCCATAGGGGGATACTTACGCCCGCCCGCCAACGCAGCCCTAAATTACTTTCCCGACTTCCCTGATTGTAATAGCCTACCATAAATCCAGGCAAAGCGTTGGCACGCTCTACATCAATAGCTTTTTGGCTGATGAGTGCCTGTTGTTCAGCGGCTTGAATGATTGGACTTTGAGTAAAATCGTTTGTAGGTGGAAAGGACAGGGTAGTCTGGGGAACAACGGCAAAATTAAGCTCTACCCGTTGTATCAACACTGCTAATTGTGCCTTATTGGTGGCCACTTGTTGGGTGGCTTCTGCCAGGGCGTTGCGTACTTCGGCGGCTTGGGTCTCGGCAAAAGTCAGGGCGAGTTTGTCAATCGTACCTGCTTCAAACTGCCGTTTGGCCGCTTGGCGAATCTGCTCATACACGCTATCTTGGGCGGAGATTTGCAAGCGAATGGCTTCGGTAGCTTGGATAGACTGATAGATGAACTTTACCCTAAATTTAATATCATTTTGGGTAATCAACTGCTCTTTTTGTGCCAACCCAATTTGCTGGTTTTGCAGTTGACTCTGGTATTGATAGACCGTCGGGAAGCGAAACGACTGCTGCACACCCAACGTATAAAACTGCCCCGTGGGGCTGTCGAACGTCAAATCGGGATTGGGAATATTGCGAGCTGAGCGCATCAATTGCTCGTTTTGTCGCACAGAAAGCCCCGCTGCTTTTAGAGCAGGGCTATTTTTGAGGGCTATTTCTACGGCTTCTGACTCAGTGAGAAACTGCTGAC
>JALOLW010000230.1 GCA_025455795.1 Spirosomataceae bacterium | reverse complement strand
GAAGTAGCCAAACTCCAAAGCAACACGCCCAAAAATACGCCCGATTTTAGAAAAGCCCTCGAAGACAAAAACTTGGACGCGCTCATAATAGCCGCACCCGACCACTGGCACGCCCCTGCGGCGATTTTGGCCTCCAAAGCGGGCAAACACGTCTATCTCGAAAAACCATGCAGTCATAATCCCCACGAGGGCGAGTTGCTGGTGGCGGTTCAAAACAAATACAAAAACGTGATTCAGATGGGCAATCAACGCCGCTCTTGGCCCAATGTCATGGCCGCGATTGAGGAAGTCAAAAACGGGAGTATCGGGCGGGTGTATTTTGCCAAAGGCTGGTACACCAACAACCGCTCAAGCATAGGCATTGGCAAAGAAACCGCCGTACCTGATTGGTTGGATTACGAACTTTGGCAAGGTCCCGCTCCTCGCAAAACCTTCAAAGACAATATTTTACACTACAATTGGCATTGGTTTTGGCATTGGGGAACGGGCGAAGCCCTCAACAACGGCACCCATATCCTCGACCTCATGCGTTGGGGCTTGGGCGTGACGTACCCCAAGCGTGTCACCTCGTCGGGGGGGCGGTACCGCTATCAAGACGACTGGGAAACCCCCGATACGCAGGTCATCAACTTGGAGTTTGACAACAACACCCTCATCACTTGGGAAGGACGTAGCTGCAACGGTCGCCACGTAGAAGCCCAAAGTGTGGGGGCGGCTTTTTATGGCGAAAAAGGCTCGGTAGTTATCGAAGGAGGCAATTCTTACAAAGTGTATGATTTGGACAACAAACTCATCAAAGACGTGACAGACACGCGCCCCGTCAATGCCACCGACCGCATGAATCCGTCGCAGGCGTTGGATGCGTTGCACTTTCAAAACTTCTTTGATGCCATCAAAAAAGGCACGGCTCTCCACTCCGATATCGTGGGCGGCCATCAGAGTACGTTGTTGGCGCAGTTGGGCAATATCGCCCTGCGCTCTGGCGGTGTGCTTGATACCGACCCCACCAACGGCCACATTCTCCACAACCGTCAAGCCAAAAAACTCTGGAAACGAGAGTATCAAAAAGGCTGGGAACCAAGTTTATAAATAGTTGTTCGTTACTTGTTATCAGTTATTGGCAAAATCCATTGGTGGCACGACTTAGACGGGGCTGCCCGAGCAGTCGTTCAAACCATTGGTGGCACGACTCAAAGTCGTGCCACCAATCATTATCCATTCTTATTCAGATGAAAACCTCTCCCAACCCCGTGGACGTAAGTAGCCTTAGCCGCGAGAAAACCATCGTTTCGATTGCTTTGATTGGCATGATGTTTTTTATTTTTGGCTTTGTGTCGTGGGTCAATGCCATCTTGATTCCGTACTTCAAAATCGCGTGTGAACTCAATAGCTTTCAGTCGTATTTGGTGGCTTTTGCGTTTTATATCTCGTACTTCATCATGTCGGTGCCCGCGTCGTATTTGCTCAAAACCGTTGGGTTCAAAAAAGGCATGATGTTTGGTTTTTGGGCCATGTCGTTGGGCGCATTTATTTTTGTACCTGCGGCCTACTCGCGCACTTACGGCCTGTTTTTGTGGGGGTTGTTCACCATCGGCATCGGGCTTTCGATTTTGCAAACCGCCGCCAATCCCTACATCACGATTTTGGGACCCAAAGAGCGTGCGGCACAGCGGATTAGTATCATGGGTATCTGCAACAAAGCCGCAGGAATCATCGCCCCGCTGTTGTTTGCAGCGGTGATTTTGCGTCCTACCGACACCGACCTTTTCAAGCAACTCGCCACCATGACCGACCTCCAACGCGCCACCGCTTTGGACGAATTGGTGAGGCGCGTTATTGTGCCTTATTCGGTGGTCGGAACGGCCTTGTTTGTGTTGGGAGTTTTGGTGTTTTACTCGCCTTTGCCCGAAATCAACACCGACCAAGAAGCCCCCGACGTAGCTGCTACCAACGCCCAAAAAACGAGTATTTTTGAGTTTCCACACTTGATTTTGGGAGCAGTGGCGATTTTCTTACACGTAGGTACGCAAGTGATTTCGATAGATACCGTCATTGGTTATGCCAATTCGATGGGGCTTGATTTGCTCGAAGCCAAAGTATTTCCATCGTACATTTTGACCATGACGATTTGCGGGTACTTGTTGGGCATTATTGCCATTCCCAAATTCATTAGTCAAGTCAATGCCCTACGAACTTGCACGATTTTGGGGTTGATTTTCACGTTGTTGATTATTTTCGCCAAAGGTTCGGTGCAGTTTTTAGGCCACACTACCGACCTTTCAATCTGGTTTGTGGTATTGTTGGGCTTGGCCAACTCACTCGTTTGGGCGGGGATTTGGCCGTTGGCGTTGGATGGATTGGGGCGTTTTACCAAATTGGGCGCGTCGGTGCTTATCATGGGGCTTTGCGGCAACGCCCTCATGCCCTTACTCTACGGCTACTTAGCCGACTTGTACAATGTCCGCTTGGCTTATTGGGTGCTGTTTCCCTGCTATTTGTACCTGATTTTCTATGCTTTCAAGGGGCATCAAATTCGTCGTTGGCCGTTTTAAGTGCGAAAATGCTGAAATGCAAAAATGCGAGAATGTTTTCTTATTTTAGCACTTACGAATTCAAACATTTACACATTTCAGCACTTACGCATTTCAGCATGAAGAACCCCATACCCTCCCGCCTCAAAATCTTCAATGGACACCTCATCACGCCAAGTCAAGTGTTGAAAGACGGCGTGTTGGTGGTTGAAAACGGCAAAATTACGTCGGTTGGTACGCAAAACATCGAAGTACCTGACGCCGTGGAAATAGATGCCGCAGGGCAGTACATTTCACCAGGATTTATTGACATCCACGTACACGGCGGCGGCGGGTGCGACTTCATGGATGGCGACGTAGCTGCTTTTCTCCAAATCGCCCAACTGCACGCCCGTTTTGGGACGACTTCGATGGTGCCCACCACCCTCACCAGTACGCGCGAGCATCTGCTTCACACGCTTGATGTGTATGAAAAAGCCAAGGCACAAAATACGCAAGGAGCTGATTTTCTGGGGATTCACCTCGAAGGTCCGTATTTTGCCATGAGTCAGCGGGGCGCGCAAGACTCACGGTATATCCGCAATCCCGACCCTGCCGAATATTTGGAGATTTTGGCTTATTCTAAGTCCATTGTGCGATGGAGTGTGGCCCCCGAACTCGACGGCGCACTCGACATGGCGCATCACCTTCGCCAACATCGCGTGTTGCCCGCTTTTGCTCATACTGAAGCCACTTACGACGACATCGTGCGGGGTTTTGAACACGGCTACACACTCGCCACCCACCTCTATTCGGCCATGTTGGGTGTCACTCGCCGCGATGCCATGCGTTACGCAGGTGCGGTTGAAGCGGCTTTTTTGATAGAAAATATGGATGTAGAAATCATTGCCGACGGCGTACACCTGCCCGCGCCCCTGCTTCAACTCGTCTATAACATCAAGGGACCCGACCGTACCGCCCTCATCACCGATGCTATGCGAGCTGCGGGTACAGAAGTAACCGAAAGTATCTTGGGTGCTCAACAAAACGGCCTCAAAGTCATCGTTGAAGATGGCGTAGCCAAACTACCCGACCGCACGGCTTTTGCAGGAAGTATAGCTACCACCGACCGCCTCGTCAGGACAATGCTCCAAAATACCAACATCCCGTTACAAGAAGTTATCAAAATGATGACCGCCACACCCGCGCGTATCATGTCCGTAGGCACGCGCAAAGGCGCATTGGCCGTAGGCTACGATGCCGACTTGGTGGTTTTTGACCAAAACATCAAGGTAAGCAAAACCATTGTCGGGGGAAAAATCGTTTATTCGGGGATTAATTGAGTTCCAGCCCATCCAGTTCCTCATAGACAGAATTGTTGCTGATAAACTCTGGGATGGCCGTTTTCAAATACATCACCATCAGGGCTTTATCGCCGTTGCGAAGGGCTTTGCGAAGGTCTTGATACACTGACTCTATTTCGGCAAAAGGCTGCGACTGCACTTGGGCAATTTGAATTTTGGGATGGTAAGTGGGCAATGTTTTTTCTTTATCGCCCAAAAGTTCTTCGTAGAGTTTTTCGCCTGGACGCAAGCCCGTAAAAACCACGTCAATGTCTCTATTCACCCTCAAACCCGACAGCTTTATCATCTTGTGAGCCAAGTCTATGATACGAACGGGGTCGCCCATGTCAAACACAAATATCTCGCCGCCTTTGCCCATCGTACCCGCTTCGAGTACCAACTGACACGCTTCGGGTATGGTCATAAAATACCGAATCACGTCTGGATGCGTGACGGTGACGGGTCCACCCGCACTGATTTGTTTTTGAAAAAGTGGCACTACCGAGCCGTTTGAGCCAAGGACATTGCCAAAACGAGTGGTGATAAAACGAGTTGTATTGCTAAATCGTGCATTGAGACTCTGCACGTACATCTCGGCCAAGCGTTTGGTAGCCCCCATGACATTGGTAGGATTGACGGCCTTATCGGTCGAAATCATCACAAATTTTTCTACGCCCGTCTCTACGGCCAAGTCTGCCAGTATTTTGGTGCCAAACACGTTGATTTTGATGGCTTCGTAGGGGTGTTCTTCCATCAGCGGAACATGCTTATAGGCCGCCGCATGGAATACCAAGTGGGGCGAATATTCCCCAAAAATCTGACGCATCCGTACTTCGTCGGTGACATCGGCCACTTGAACGAGCAATCGAGTCTTGTTTTTGGAGTGACGCTGAAAATACTGATTGAGTTCGTTTTCCAAATCATACAGCCCCGATTCTGACTGGTCCAAAAGCAGCAACGTATTGAGATTGTACTTCACCAGTTGACGCACAATCTCACTTCCAATAGACCCCGCCGCGCCCGTTACCAGTACAGTTTTGGCTTTGAGTTGTTGGCTAAGCGTGTCATTATCAATCTGAATCGGGTCGCGCTCGAGCAGTTCTTCGATACGAATGTTACGAATCTCTTCCGAACGCACTTGGTCGCTGTTGATACGCTCAAAAACCGACGGGACAACCTTCACCACAATATCTTTTTTGAGAAAAGTCTCAATGATTTGGCTTTTGTGGTGCGGCTTGATGTTGTTGATGGCTAATACCACCTCCAACGCGCCCACGTCTTCTTTGTCAATAAACCTCGTGAATGCTTCGTCCATCGGAAATACACGCACCCCTTCTACGGTTTTGAAAGCCAGCGTGGGGTTGTCATCCACAAAACCCAAGATGTTGTATTTGGCGTATCGGTTTCGGAGTAGGGCATTTTTGGTCAAAATACCCAAGGCTCCTGCCCCGTAAATCAAAACGTCGGTTTTTTCGCCAGGGGCGTTGGCAATGAGGGTTTTGTAAATGTTTTTCACCAAAAAACGGCTCGCTATCAAGATAAAAAGCGAGATAAAATATTCGATGAGCAGAATAGAAATAGGAATATAAAACAGCGTGTTGTCGGTCGTGTGGGTGAGCAGCCCCGAAATCACCAGCGTAACCAAGCTACTCCACGTAATAGCCTTGAAAATCAGCAAGGTATCTTCCACACTCGCGTGACGTACTATACCCGTATAAGACCGAAAATACAGAAAACAGGCCAAGCGATTGATGACCAGTATCGCAATATAATATTTGTAAAGCGGCCAGTTGATTTGGGCAACATCGAGATTGAAGCGGAGAATACAGGCAGTAATAAACGAAACAACTACGATAGCTAAGTCAATCGCCAAGATAAAATGCCGTGAGACAAAACGATTGGAATAGGTCGAGAGGATTCTTTCTATCATGGTTGAATTGTCGAGGATAATTCAAAGTTAGGGTTCTTTCACGAAATGAGCAAATCCTCCAAAGCCTTTTGTACGTCGGGGAACAAATACGTAAAATTTGTTTCTCTCATAATCCGCTCATTTTGAGCATAATTGCCACCAAGTACGACGCTTGCCAGTTCACCAAAAGCTATTTTGAGCGCAAATGCGGGCACTGAGGGAAGCAAAAGCGGGCGGTTGAGGGTCTCTGCTATATGACGGGTCAATTGCCGATTGGTCACGAGTTGAGGTGCTACGGCGTTGTAAACACCCTGCCACTGCGGGTTTTCGAGGGCTTCTATGTACATTCTGCACAAATCATCAATGTGAATCCAAGCTACCCACTGCTCACCCGTGCCGAGTGGCGCACCCGCGCCTAAGCGTACTGGCGCGGCGATTTTGGGCAATGCACCGCCTTTGTCACTCAGCACGACCCCTGTTCGGAGTTTGACCGTGCGAATCCCCACATTGTCAATTAGTTCGGCGGCGTTTTCCCAGTGTCTGGTCACGTGAGCCAAAAAATCAGCGCCCGAAGGAGTGGATTCTGTGATGGGAGTATTGCCCGTATCCGCCCCGTAATACCCAATCCCCGACGACGACACAAACGCCTTGATGTGATACGGACGACTCTGTAATATATTGGCAATCAACTCAATGCCCTTGGTTCGGCTATTGATAATTTCTTGTTTTCTTTTGGCAGTCCAGCGCCCGTCGGCGATATTGGCCCCTGCCAAATGAATCAGATAATCGGCCTTTTCGAGGGCTTTTTCGTCTATCGTTCCCCTTTCAACGTCCCAGCGATACACCTTCACGTTGGGGATTTGGGTGTATTGGCGGCTTAAGTAAGCTACTTGATAGCCTTTTTCAATCAACAAATGAGAAAGGCGGCTACCAATCATACCAGTGCCGCCCGTGATGAGTACAGTTTGAGACATATTGAGGCTGATATTCAGACCCCTAAATTACAAAAAACTTTTGGCTATTGCAGTAA
>JALOLW010000229.1 GCA_025455795.1 Spirosomataceae bacterium | reverse complement strand
CACTGTAAAGATTGTGATTTTCCATATCGCAATAATAGGCGTTTCGACCATGTTTTACAAATTCATAGCAAATCCACTAAAATTGTCAGAGCACCAATTTATATTAAAAAATGTTAAACGCAGGTTTTTGAAGAGAATACTGCGTTTTGGGGGGAAGGTTACAGGAAAGGGAAGATTAATTTTGTGGGTTTGAGATGACTCAAAAAAATCCGTTGTTTACGCTAAGTTTTGTATTTTTGTTCTAAAATGACTGAATATGCAATTTGCAGACATAAAAAATGATATTGCCTTTCGAAAGATTTTTGGCAACGAGAATAAAAAAATCATTCTCATTTCTTTCCTCAATGCTGTAATGAAGTTAAGGGGCAAAGACGTTATTGAAAACGTAGAAATCATCAATCCCTACCAACTTCCTATTATCAAAAACTTGAAAGCATCAATTATTGATGTCAAAGCAAGAGATAAAAAAGGCAGGGTTTATATCATCGAAATGCAAGTAGCCGAGCCCGAAGGTTTAGATAAGCGTCTGCTCTACTATGCCAGTAAAGAATATTCGCAACAAATCGAAAAAGGGGAACTTTATACGCAACTCAAACCCGTTATTTTCATTGGTATATTTGATTTTGATTTTACTGCAACAGATCGGTATTTATCTCATCATGCCGTTTGTGATGTCGATAATGGTGACCGTATCTTGAAAGATATGGATTTTTATTTCATTGAATTGCCCAAATTCAAAAAAGAATTGTTGGCGCTAACTGAGATAACAGACAAGTGGATTTATTTTATCAAAGAATCTGAAAATCTGCACATTATACCAAAAAATGTAGATGATGAGGGCTTAGAAGCAGCGTATCAAGATGCCAACAAACATACTTGGACAAAAGAAGAATTAGAAGCTTACGATTATGCCTCCATGCGAGAACAAGACGAAAGAGGGAAAGTTGAATTGGCGGAGAAAAGAGCCAACATAAGAGCAAAATTGGAAATAGCCAAAAAATTGAGAGAAATGGGTTTTTCCAACGCTGATATTAAAAAAGCAACAAGTCTTTCTGATGAAGAAATGGATGAATTGTAGAAAAACAGAACGATTACAGTCACGCCAAACTTCGACTAAAGATTAATCTCAAAGAACTACAAATTAATTTTCGACATACAGCATCTTGCGCCCCTGCGCGTCGGGAGGCGCAAGGCGCACCCGCTTCAGGGTATTGGACTGAATATCAAACAACCAAAACCGTGTCCCGTCGGCAGTCACCGACGAAGCATCCAATTTGGCCGCAGGGATGGCAGGGTTTTTGTCGTTCTGTCCCGTACCACTTGCCACGGGTGCTGTATAAAAACGAAGTTCGCCCCCCAACCCAGTTCCTGTACCACGCCCTGCGTACAAGCCCAAATGCCCCGCAGGACGATTGAAATCAGAAGGTGTGGCACGTGCGTCAAGCGCGTCTTGGCCATGAATTTCGATTTCGACTTGATTAGGATTAGCAGGTAAATTGGGGTCATCCAAACCATAATCTTTGTCGTTGAGCGGATGAACAGGGTAGCGGTGCGCGTAACCATTACCAAAATAAATTTTCTTGACATCAGTAGTCAGACTCCCCGCCAAACCTGGCACATTGGCCGCAAAAGCTCCGCGCCCCAACGCTACCGAATGGCTCGTCAAGGCCACTGCCCCCGCACCCACAGCCGTAGAAGATTGGCCTCCTGCGGCACTCCACGCCCCCAATGCCGTGGTACGCCAACCGTATCCGCGCCCTGCGTAGCCCACCACAGTCTGGTCGTTGCCACCTGCACAGCCAAACGTTCCGTCATGATTGCCGTTGGCTTCTGCTCCTACGATGACGCTGCCCTGTTGGTCGGTTTTGGCGTTTGTTCCTACTACAACGGCATCCCTAAAATTGCCCGTATAAGTGGCATCTTTGCCCACAATGACCGAGTTGAAGCCCCCTTTTGCCCCGTTGCCGATTTTGACCGAAGGGGTATTGACATCAAATCCCGCCCCACCATCACTTACGACCAACGTGTTAATAGTGAAGCTATTGCCATTGCCCAAAGGCTGAAACACCCGCACGTTGAAATCTGCAAAAGGGTATGTACCCGTGCGACTGACGGTGAAGTGGTATTTGCCCGTTTGCGAAAGTAAATAGCCGTAAGGATTGCCAAAACGTGCTGCCACGAGTACATCGCCCGAGGTTTTGACAAAATCTACATAGACGTGTAGCAATTGTCCCTCTCGGTACTTGGCGGCGTCGCCAAAACCAATGACCGCACCGTTGATGTTGGTCACTACGAGTTGGTTATTTTGGCGTTGGATATTGGCCGTACCATTGAGTGCTACTACACCATTGTTATGGGTGGCGTAGTCTGACTGATAAATAGTCGAGTTAGATGGTGGGATTAATATGGGGGGGGGAGCCTTTGTGTTTGAATCCCAACGTGCAATTTGCTCTTTGGTAATGGCCTTGATGTGTGCGCCCACGGTGGGGTCTGTTTCGCCACGCAACAAAATCACAAAACTACTGCTGCGGTTGCTTCCGTCGGCTTGCTCTTAAGCGACTGCCTTGGACTCGACTCCGACGGTATTTCTAATTTGAAACGTCCCTTTTTGCCAAAGTCGTTCCATTTTGTCTTTGGTATCCAAAAGTTCGTAGGGGTAATTGCCCTGTGGAAGATGGGCTATTTTGGCGTTGGCAACCAAGACTTTTATCTTGAAATCACTGACTTGCTGAATATCGGTGGCACCCTCAAAAACTGCCACGATACGCTTGCCCGTAGAATCCAACAATCGAAACTGAAAATGTAAACCTTTGATAGAGACGGGTCTATCGCTCTGAGTGAATTGAAAATCCACTTCGGTATGGTCTGTGGGCAAAGAGGATTGAGCTACCGATAGACTAACCGCAAAATAACCAAACAAGAACAGTAGATTTTTCATTGAGCAAGGCTGATTTTTAAAAATAACTCAAAATAGGCCTTGTTTGTTGTAAGCGACGTTATCGTTGGTAGGTCAAAAACTGTTCTCCCGCAATAGCAATTGCTACTTCTCTTGAAATTTCTTTAAAACAATTACTGCGTTGGGGTTTTGCTTTCTGAACGCGGTGAGGTCAAAGCACAAGGTGCGTTGGTCGAGCCGTTTGCAGTAATCGGTGGTAGTAAACACAATTCGAGCATCGAAATACGGTAACGGCCCCGCGATGAGCCGATTGGGAGAGAGATACAGTTCAAATTTGTGATTGGGGTCGCAGCCACCGCCAAAGCTCACCTCGGCGGAGAGGGTAGTTTCGGTGATTTTTTCTGAATGAATCCCAAAGATGCCGTCATCGCTTTTAAGGTCAGACACCGCATCGGTGACTTTGGCCGTCGGGCATTGATTTTGGGCTTGAAAAAGCTCCGTTTCGGATTCATTGCGGCAACTCAACAGCAGGAGTGT
Source organism: Spirosomataceae bacterium (assembly GCA_025455795.1). GTDB lineage: Bacteria > Bacteroidota > Bacteroidia > Cytophagales > Spirosomataceae > Runella. Next base: position 3,361 of record JALOLW010000229.1, on the reverse strand, counting down.
TCCAGCAAAAATAAGTAAGTTTTTCATAGCTATTGTTTTTCAAAGATATATTGACCACTCCCAAATGGATTGAGAATGAGCTGATTGCTGGTAATTGATTCGATTTTAACCAATCTGCCTGCCGTAGAAGACATACACGAGGCTTGAATACGAACGACGTCACCTTTAAGCGAATAAGAACCACCCCCACAACCCAAAAAAGAGTATTCTAATGGCTTGACGTTGCGGTAAGTTTCGTTAAACTTTCCACCATCGGCAAAAGTAACGAATACGTCCATGTTCGTAGGGACTGTTTGCTGGGTGCAGGTATTGGTGCCAGTAGGCTTGCACAAAAAGGAACACTTTTCTCATCTTGATTTGTCATTTGAGTGCGTATCTACAAGACGCAAAAAGTGTCCGAAAAGTTGGAATCACTCGACTCAATTCACTCGTGGCACGACTTTGAGTCGTGCCACGAGTCCCGCACGGGTGAGCGAACGCCCTACGATTTATTGAAATACCTCACTATCAAATACAACGGGTAGCTCAACACCAAAAAACCAAGCGCGTAGTAGCTGCTGCCCGTGTCTTGAACGGCGGCTCCAATCAAAAACGCCGCCGAAGCAAGTAGCACAATCCACGGCACGAAGGGGTATCCTGGTACTTTCCACGGACGGGGAAGCTCTGGCTCTGTGACGCGCATCCGTAACAGCGACGCAAAACCCGACAAGTAACCAATCACAAAGAAAAACGTAGCGATGTCGGAGAGTTTGCCGCTGGCTTCTTTGCCGCTCACAATAAACACAATGGCCATCAACACCGATAACGGCATGGCGACACTGGGCGTTCCGCCCGCATTGACCCGCGTGGCTTGGGGCAAAAACAGTCCATCGCGGCCCATCGAATACAGTACGCGGGGATTGAACATCACTTGGGCATTGACAATACCCAAAATCGAAATCATCAAAAAGAAAGTCACGATTTTGCCCGATTGCTCGCCAAAAATCAGCGTGATAGCGTCGGCGGCGGCGAGTTTGGACTGCTGCAAAACGGGCATGGGCAAGATGTACAAAATGGCGATATTGACCAACAAATAAATCACTACAATCAACGCCCAACCACCCAACATGGAGCGGGGGAGATTGCGGACGGGGTCGGCGTCTTCTTCGGCAAAATACGCCGCCGTATGCCAGCCGTCGTAGGTGTAAAAAATAGCTTGCAGCGCATACACCAACGCCCCGATAGAAAGCCCGTTGGTTGCGGCTTGGGCGGTGGTTTCGACTACTTGCGCGGCACTCACGTCGCGCCCATACACAAAACAAATCACCACAAACGCAAACAATCCAACGGCTTTGACAAAACTCATGATTTCTTGCGCTTTGCTGGCAGTACGCAGCCCGACCCAGTGCAGCAATCCCAACGCCAACAGTATCGCAACGGCCATGATGGCCTCGTAACCAGCCGTTTGGGGCATGAGCAGCGCGATGTACTCGCTCATCGTAAAAGCCCCAAAAGCCGTAGCTGCCGACGTGCCAAGCCAACTGTTGAAGCCTATCACAAAGCCCGCGTAGTTGCCAAAAGCCCGCTGTGCATAGACGTACCAAGCCCCCGCTTTGGGAACGGTGATGCCCAGTTCAATCGTACAAAGCACCCCCAGCAGTGCATACACACTCACCAGCACCCATACCCCCATGATGAGCCACGGGTCGGCGAGGGCTTGAGCGATGGGTCCAGGCTTGCGCAAAATCCCCGTACCGATAGTGCCACCAATCGTGACAGCAATGCCAAAACCTACACCGAGGATTTTGAGAAGTTGATTGTTGGAAGAAGGGTTGTTGGAAGGTTGCATAGGTGGGTTTGGTTAGGACGATAGAGAATTTTACTTTTGCGGTCGTGATGCAGAAAACAAACATAGACGTTGAAAGTCATAAATCCAAGTTGCCATGCTATTATCCAACAAAACCGCCCGTGAGATTTACAACGACGTGAAAGCCAACCCCACCCGCGCTAAGTTTGGGTTTGGACAGCGTCCCGTCATTGTCAATATTGATATTCAAAATGCCTACACCAACCTGGCGGAGTTTCCAAACACTGCTTACGAAACCGACCCTCGTCAGATTGAATACATCAACCAAATGAATGAAATCGCGCGGGCGAAGAACGTACCCGTGGTGTTTACGTACGTGGCCTACATGGATTCTGCCGAAGACGCGGGCGTGTGGGGAACGCGCACCAATACGCCCGATTCGCTCCAAAATATCAAGTTTGGAAGCCGTCGAGCAGCCTTCGACGACCGCTTGGTGGTTTATCCCAACAAAGACGTGGTTTATTGTAAAAAGATGCCCTCTCCTTTTTTTGAAACCCCGCTTCAATCGCTTTTGGTGTGGCACCGGGCTGATACGGTCATTCTGACGGGTGGGAGCACATCGGGTTGTATTAGAGCAGCGGCTATAGACTCACTGTCAAGGGGTTACAGAACGATTGTTCCCGAAGAATGTGTAGCCGATAAGCACGAGAGTTATCATTTTGCCAACTTAACCGACATGGCCCTCAAATACGCCGACGTGGTGTCGGTCCAAGAAGTATTGGCGTATTTGGAAACACTGTAAGAGAGATTTGGCATTCGTGGCACGACTTTGAGTCGTGCCACGAGTCGTAGCTTACTTCATGTTGGTATAGACGTTCTGCACGTCGTCGTCGCCTTCGATGAGTTCGAGGAGTTTGTCCACGTCGGCCACTTGTTCCTCCGTAAGTTCTTTGAGTTCAGTAGGGATGCGCGTAAACTCCGCGCCTTTGAGTTCGTAGCCTTTCTCTTCCAAAAACTGCTGAATCGCGCCATACGCCGAAAACTCCCCATAGACGTTGATTTCGTTGGTTTCTTCGTCAATAAAAAGTTCTTCAGCTCCCACGTCAATCATCTCAAATTCAAGCTCTTCGAGGTCAATATTAACTTCGTTGGCGATTTTGAAAACACACTTTCGGTCAAACAAAAAATCCAACATTCCAGACGTACCCAAGCTACCGCCTTTTTTGTTGAAATAGCTACGGATATTGGCCACGGTGCGGTTGGTATTGTCGGTAGTGGCTTCTATCAAAATAGCGATACCGTGCGGTCCTTTGCCTTCATAGACCATTTCTTTGTAATCTTCTTGGTCTTTGGACGTAGCCCGTTTGATAGCGCGTTCTACGTTATCTTTGGGCATATTAGCGGCTTTGGCGTTTTGTATCAATGCCCGTAGGCGGGAGTTGTTGTTGGGGTCAGAACCGCCCGCTTTCACGGCCATTACGATGTCTTTGCCGATACGGGTAAATGTCTTTGACATCATACCCCAACGTTTTAGTTTACTTGCTTTGCGGTATTCAAATGCGCGTCCCATTGTTG
>JALOLW010000228.1 GCA_025455795.1 Spirosomataceae bacterium | reverse complement strand
CCCAAATCCACCGTAACCAACTCACCGCCACCGCGCACGTAGGCAATTTGTTCTTCCAAAAATGCGGCATTGGCTGGGTCAGAAAAAAGATGGGTTGTTGCGTCGGTATTGTCCATGTCGGTGATGCTTATTTGAATATTTCGTTTTCCAAAGAGCGCCTTGACAGACTTCAGAAATTGTCCGTCGAGTTCTTCGGTATCCATTTGAAAAGTGGCAATCATGGTTGTGAATGGAGTTTTAGAGGTTAAAATTCTATTTTTCCCTGCACTACATTCTTCTGTCGCAGGTATTTTATTTTTTGTTCGGCTACTTGGAGTACGGCTTCTGAGCAAGTTTCGTCGAGGAGGTCGTAGGCCACGCGGTCGGAGAGGTACATCACCAAAAGGCTTTCAAAATCGGCTTCAAACAGCGCAGCCAACTGCTGCAAGTGCTGCTTGGTAGCGGGGCGTTGGTTTTTCTCCATTTTGGCCACTATGCTCGTGTCCACATCCAAATGCGCTGCCACGCGGCGCAGGGGCATGTCGTGCGCTTCGCGCTGGGTACGTAGCCACTCGCCAAAAGTCAAGGTATCAAAAACTTGCGTGGGCATTTTTATTTGGATAAATAATTTTGGACAAAAATTGTCTAAAAAAAAATAACATCCAAATTTTTTCTGTTTTTTCGAGCATACGCACACCAAAAACAGCGACCTCCTTTGGCAGGAAGCCGCTGTGTATCAATGCCCAGAAGTTGTTTTTTTACGGACGTGATGGGCGCTGGAAAGGCTTGCGCGGCACAGTGCCACAACGCTCAAACCTTAGATAAATTTGCCATGATGTTTTAAGAAAATAACGTTGAGTAAAACTGATGTCAATCAGCCTAACAAAGGTCTGTCTTTTTTTGCAGTCTTTTTAGCGTAAAAATGCGGGTTTTGACCACGTAGAAATACGCGATTTTTGTTCAATAAAGGGGCGTTTTCAAGATTTAGTGGCATCTTTGGGGTTGAAAATTGAGCAATGTTACAAAGAAATGATTGAAACCCACGCCCATCTTTACGACGAGGCTTTTGACCAAGACCGCCCCGAAATGCTCCAACGGGCTTTGGCGGTGGGTGTCCAGCAAATCTGGATGCCTAACTGTGACTCTTCTACCATCGAACCGATGCTGAGGCTTGCCGAGCAGTACCCCGATGTGTGCCTTCCCATGATAGGGCTGCATCCTACCTACGTCAAAGAGAATTTTGAACAAGAACTCTACACGGTAGAAAAATGGCTATCTCCCCTCAGTGTTAGCAGGTTTATTGCTATCGGTGAAATCGGTATGGATTTGTACTGGGACAAAACCTTTGTGGAGCAACAAAAACAAGCCTTCTTGATTCAGTGTGACCTCGCCTTGAAGCACAATCTTTGGATTGACATTCATAGTCGCAATGCCTTTTGGGAAGTGGTCGAACTCATCGAAAAAGTCGGAAATGCGCGTTTGAAGGGCATTTTTCACTGTTTTACGGGGACACTCGACGAGGCCCAAAAAGCCATCGAACTGGGCTTCAAACTGGGGGTAGGCGGCGTGGTTACTTTCAAAAACGGCGGACTCGACAAAGTGCTGCCCAACATTGACTTGACGCAGGTTGTTTTGGAAACAGACAGTCCCTATCTTGCGCCCGTACCGTACCGAGGCAAGCGCAACGAAACGAGCTACCTCACACTCGTCGCACAGCGCGTAGCCGATTTGATGGGAGTATCGGTCGAAAAAGTAATCCAACAAACCTCCGAAAACGCGCAGCAGTTACTTTCTGAACATCGTAAAATCACCCACACGCATGAATCGTAATCTCCGAGATGGCCTTAATTTCTTTTCCAAACTCACCCGCAAGCGTGTTTGGAACGCTGTCAAAGTTATTTATAGTTTTTATGAGTCAAAAGCCACTGGCAAAGCTACCCACCGTGGCCTGCCCATGAGCATTTCGTTTGAGCCTACTACTTCGTGCAACCTTCGCTGTCCAGAGTGTCCGAGTGGGTTGCGGTCGTTTACGCGGCCTACGGGGATGCTCGAAGAAACCCTCTTCAAAAAAACCATTGACGAACTCGCCGATACGCTGCTGTACCTTATTTTTTACTTTCAAGGAGAGCCGTATTTGCATCCCAAATTTTTAGAGTTGGTAAAATACGCCGCCCAAAAGGGCATTTATACCGCCACTTCTACCAACGCCCACTACCTCACCGAAGCCGCCGCGCGGCGCACGGTAGAGAGCGGCCTCGACCGCCTCATCGTGTCTATTGACGGCACTACTCAAGAGGTATATGAGCAGTACAGGGTAGGTGGAAAGCTCGAAAAAGTGCTGGAAGGCACGCGCAACATCGTCAAATGGAAACGCCAACTTAACTCTTCAACCCCGCACGTGGTGTTTCAGTTTTTGGTGGTGCGCCCCAACGAACACCAAATCGAAGATGCCCAACGCTTGGCCAAAGAAATGGGGGTGGATGAAATTGGTTTCAAAACCGCCCAAATCTACGATTATGAGCAGGGCGACCCGCTCATTCCGACCATAGACCGCTACTCGCGCTACGAAATCAAACCCGACGGTACGTACAAAATCAAAAATGGCCTCGACGGGCATTGCTGGAAGATGTGGCACTCGTGCGTCATTACGTGGGATGGCAAAGTGGTCCCCTGCTGTTTTGACAAAGACGCGCATTACCGCCTCGGTGATGTCTCTGAAACGACTTTCAAGGCATTGTGGCAAAGCGAAGCCTACCGAAATTTCCGCCAAACGCTCATTCGCTCGCGTTCCGAAATCGAAATGTGCAAAAACTGTACCGAAGGCACACAAGTATGGGCGTAAAACACTTAACTGATTTTGCTCCAATTGGTCTCTTCTTTGCGGAGCGCGTCAATGTGCGAGCGGATGGGTTCATTTTGGGGCTGCACGAGGTCAGGGTCTTCTTGCAAAATCGCGTCGGCGGCTTCGCGGGCAGCTTTGAGAACGGCCCCGTCTTTGGCCAAATCGGCCAGTAGTAAATCCATCAAACCGCTCTGCTGCGTACCTGCCAAATCGCCTGGACCACGGAGTTTGAGGTCCACGTCGGCGATGTCAAAGCCGTTGTTGGTTTCACAAAGTGTATCAAGTCGGATGCGCGTTTCTTTGCTCAATTTGACCCCGGTGAGCAAATAACAGTAGCTTTGGTCGGCACCGCGCCCCACGCGCCCGCGTAGCTGATGCAACTGCGAAAGGCCAAACCGCTCGGCACTTTCGATAAGCATCACGGAGGCATTGGGGACATTGACCCCTACTTCTATCACTGTCGTAGCGACCATGATTTGGGTTTCGCCTTTGACAAAACGCTGCATTTCAAAGTCTTTTTCGTAGGGGTACATCTGCCCGTGTACCATGCTTACGTGGTATTCTGGAAAAGCCCGCGTGATGCTCTCAAAGCCATCCATCAAGTTGTTGTAATCCATTTTTTCTGACTCTTCGATGAGTGGATAGACCACATACACTTGCCGTCCCAGCTTGATTTGTTCTTTGATTTTACCAAAGACCAACAGCCGTTTGGATTCAAAATAATGCTCCGTCACGATGGGTTTGCGTCCTGCGGGGAGTTCGTCTATGATGCTCAAATCCAAATCGCCGTAAAGGGTCATGGCCAACGTGCGCGGAATCGGCGTGGCGGTCATCACCAAAATATGTGGCGGAATTGTCTCGTTTTTGGCCCACATTTTGGCGCGTTGGGCCACGCCAAATCGGTGCTGCTCGTCTATGACGCACAGGCCGAGGTTTTTGAACTGTACCGTGTCTTCGAGCAGGGCGTGTGTGCCTACGGCGATGTGAATCGTACCATCGGCAAAGCCCGGAATGACGATTTTACGACCTTTGCGCGTGGTAGAACCCGTAAGGAGTGAAATCTGAATTCCGAGCGCGTCACAAAACGGTTTGAGACCACGGTAATGCTGGTCGGCCAAGATTTCGGTGGGGGCCATGATACAGGCTTGTGCGCCGTTGCCAATCGCCATAAGCATCGCAATAAACGCCACGATGGTTTTGCCACTGCCCACGTCGCCTTGCAGGAGGCGGTTCATCTGTTTGCCTATTTTCATGTCGTCGTGAATCTCACGCAGTACCCGTTTTTGGGCGTTGGTGAGGCCAAACGGCAGATGACTTTGATAAAACGCCCGCACCAATTCTACACTACCAAACACCTGCCCAGGGGTTTCTCGTTTTTGGAGAACCTTGTTTTTGAGCAGTCGCAACTGATTGTAAAACAGTTCTTCAAACTTCAACCGTCGCGTGGCTTGTTTGAGGGCTTCTTCGTTGTCTGGAATGTGAATATGCCACATCGCGTCGGCTTTGGGCATGAGGCGGAAGCGTTGCACCAAGCTACTCGGCAGGGTTTCGCGGATGTGCGGGTACGCTTGTTCGAGCAAAATACGCATCGTTTTGCCCAAAAAGCGACTGTCTAAGTATTTTTTGCGGAGGGTTTCGGTGAGGTTATAAATCGGCTGAAAATACCCGCCTCGCTCGTTGTCGGGATTGAGGGTTTCGAGGTCAGGGTGACTGAAATTAAACCGCTGTCCAAACCGCTGCGGTTTGCCGTAGGCGATGTACTCACCGCCGTCGCGGAGGTGTTTGAGGTACCAATCTATGCTTTGAAAATACACAAATTCGGTCACGCCCGTGCCGTCGGTAAATTCTACGGTGAGGCGACGTTTGTGGCCTTCACCCACCACAGTCATGCCACGAATGCGCCCTTTGAGCTGGGCGGCGGTCATGTTTTCGTTCAGTTCGGCAATTCGGTGAAACTTCGTGCGGTCTTCGTGGCGAAAAGGGTAGTACTGGATAAGGTCGCCGAAGGTAAATATTTTGAGTTCTTTGTTGAGGGTTGCGGCGCGTTGAGGCCCTACCCCCTTCAAAAATTCGATTTTAGTATCAAAAAAATGGGCTACTCGCTCAGTCATGTAATCGGGTCGAATGGTTGTTACGATTTGCTACAAAGGTTTCACATCTCCGATGCGTTTCCCAGTCATCGTTTTGTTATTTTTCAGTAAAAATAAACCGAAATACGCAGTTTTCCAAGTCAAACTATCTGTCGTATCACTTTTCCACTCACGTCTGTCAACCGAAATTGGCGGCCTTGGAAATCGTAGGTGAGCTGCTCGTGGTCGAAGCCCAACTGATGCAAAATCGTGGCTTGGAGGTCGTGAATATGCGTGCGGTCTTTGATGCCAAAATACCCAAACTCGTCGCTTTCGCCGATGCTCAGGCCGCGCTTGATGCCTCCGCCCGCCATCCAGCACGTAAAAGCGTCGGTGTGGTGGTCGCGGCCTTTGAAGGGCATTACTTTGCCGTTGCGGTTTTCGCGCATGGGTGTCCGCCCAAACTCCGTTCCCCACACCACGAGGGTTTCGTCGAGCAGTCCGCGCTGCTTCAAATCCATCAACAGCCCCGTCATGGCGCGGTCTATGCCTTCGGTTTTGCGGCGGAGACCTACTTCGAGTGATGTCCCCTCGCCGTCGCCGTGGGTGTCCCAGCCCCAATCGTAAAGCTGCACAAAACGCACACCTTTTTCGACCAACTTTCTGGCCAAGAGGCAGTTGTTGGCAAAACTTGATTGGCCTTGTTGCGTCCCGTAAAGTTGATGAATGTATTCGGGTTCTTTGCTGATGTCCATCACTTCGGGGACCGAAATCTGCATCTTGAAGGCCATTTCGTACTGGGCAATCCGCGCCAGCGTTTCGGGGTCTTTGAACTCCTCGTACTGCTGCTGATTCACTTCGCTGAGGGCTTCGATGGCTTTTTTGCGCAGGTCGCGGTCGAGGCCGTTGGGGTCGCTCAAAAACAGCACGGGGTCGCCTTCTGAGCGGCATTGTACGCCTTGATAGACCGACGGCAAAAAGCCACTACCCCAGATAGACTTGCCTGCGTCGGGGGTTTTGCCGCCCGAGGTCAGCACCACAAAGCCGGGCAGGTTTTGGTTTTCAGAACCCAACCCGTACGTGCTCCACGCGCCTATGCTTGGCCGCCCGAGGCGCGCACTGCCCGTGTGCATGAGCAACTGCGCGGGGGCGTGGTTGAACTGGTCGGTGTACATCGCTTTCAGAAACGAAACCTCATCAATCACCGACGGGAAGTAGTGGAAATAGTCAGATGCCCACGCACCCGATTGGCCGTGCTGTTTGAATTTCCCTACCGACCCAAGCATATCGGGTACGCCCCGAATAAACGCAAAACGCTTGCCTTCCAAAAACGAAGGCGGACAAGGTTTGCCGTCCAATTTGGCCAATTCGGGCTTGTAATCCCACAACTCCAACTGCGACGGCGACCCGCAAAAGTGCATGAAAATCACAGACTTGGCTTTGGGTGCAAAGTGCGGTTGACGCACCGCCAACGGATTCAGGTCGGAAGGAATGGCAACAGGCGCGTTTTTTTTGGAGTCAGTAGTGCACTGTCCCAACAAGCTGCCCAACGCCATCATGCCGATGCCCGAGCTGCATTGTTTCAAAAAATGACGGCGAGTTTCGAGTTGCGCCTGTGCGAGTTGAAGTTCTTGATGTAGATTCATACCCAAAAGCCTGTTTTGAAAAGCGATAGAAGACAGTGAGACCTCATTATAAAGCAAGGACAATGTTTAAAATCATTACTTTTGCAACAAATTTAGAGAAAATCGTATTCGTAGCAACCACTAATATGTCTTTCAGTTTATCCAATTTCAAGAAAACCGTTCCTGCTGATGTAGTCAAAGCAGGCGAAATGCTTTTTGCCAAAAGCCAAATCAAAAGCATCAAGCCCCAAAAAGAAGGGGAGTGGATAGCCGAGGTATCGGCAGAGGGCGAGGT
>JALOLW010000227.1 GCA_025455795.1 Spirosomataceae bacterium | reverse complement strand
GGCGGGCGGTTTGTGTCGCAGTTCAACCCCAACGCGCCTATTTCGCCCAACATGAACACCGTCACGACGCTGTTTTTTGAGCAAAACTTCATGAAGATTTACGAAAAACGCTTCGGCAGGATTGATTTTTACTACAACCGCGTGGCCGACGTTCTCAACTTCTCGGGCGGCGTGGAGTTTGCCGAGCGCAGTACGCTGATGAATTGGGAAAATGCCAAGCCGTGGATTAAGTGGAAAAACCGCGAGTTTACGCCCAACATGCCGCAGGTGGAAGGGGAAGAAATGATGGAAATACCCACGCACAACGCTCTCACCCTCAACCTCGCACTCGCGTGGCGACCTGGCCAAAAATACAGCATTCGCAACGGCCAAAAACGCTATCTTTTCAACAACAACCCAACCCTAACACTCCGCTACGCCAAAGGACTTGATGTGGGCAATAGCAACGTCAATTTTGACCGTTTGGAGTTCAATATTCGCCAAAATATCGAAACGGGGGTGCGGAGTGAACTGCACTACGACCTCACGGCGGGGGCATTTCTCAACCAAAAAAGTGTGTATCTGATGGATTATAAGCACTTTATGGGCAATGAGTTCTTCCTCCAAACGGGCGACGGTATCCGAACTTTTCGGGCGTTGCCGTACTACCGATACAGCACCCGCGAGCGGTATTTGGAGGCGCACGTGGTCAATGAGTCGCGGCGACTGCTGCTCACGCGCATTCCGCTCCTGCGCATGACGGGTCTCAAAGAAAACCTCATGCTGCACTACCTCAATACGCCCACGCTCAAACACTACGCCGAAGTTGGCTATGGTCTCGACAACATCATCACGCCTGTTCCATTTTTTAGGATAGAAGTGGTGAGTGTTTTCCAAAACTTCCGTTACCAAGACACCGTTTTTCGGGTTGGTACTACGTTTCAGTTGGGGAATTGATGATTTTGCCGCCTTTGATGCGCACGATGTGCTGGGTTTTGGCGGCCAATTCGAGGTTGTGCGTCACCACCACGAGGGTCGTACCTGCTTCGCGATTGAGGTCAAAGAGCAGTTTTTCTACTTTTTCGCTGGTTTCGGCGTCGAGGTTGCCCGTGGGTTCGTCGGCAAAAAGAATTTGGGGTTGGTTGGAAAACGCCCGCGCCAACGCCACCCGCTGTTGTTCGCCACCGCTGAGTTGGGTCGGATAGTGGTGGTGTCGCTCGGCCAAACCCACCTTTTCGAGCAGTTCCATGGCCCGATTTTTGACGTTTTTCTCCCCGCGCAATTCGAGCGGTACCATCACGTTTTCGAGGGCGGTGAGGGTGGGCATAAGTTGAAAATTTTGAAAAATAAAACCCACGTAACGATTGCGAACATCGGCCAATTGGTCTTCGTTGAGGTCGTTGAGGCGGATTCCGTTGAGTGCTACACTGCCCGACGTGGCGCGGTCAAGCCCCGCACAAAGTCCCAAAAGTGTGGTTTTGCCACTGCCCGACGGCCCCACGATGGAGAGTGTCGCGCCCTTCTCGACGGCAAAAGATACATTGTCCAAAACGTTGAGGCTACGGCTGCCACTGCGATAAATTTTACCAACTTGGTCTAATTGAAGTATATTTGCCATGAAAAATAAAGAAGTCGGGTTTTGCCTTGGATTTCAGTCGTGGCACGACTGATACAAATTCGCTCCCATTGAGCCTATAAACCTCAGTCGTGCCACGAGTCAATAACAGGAATTGAAGCCCCTAAGTTTCCAAATAGTAACGGAACAAGGAACGGGGCCGCCCTTGCAGAATGGAACAAGGAACAAGATTCCTCGTACCTCGGAATGACAAAAACGGAGAACAAATAACCATTAACTGGCTGTTGAATATGCGTTACGTAGGAGATATTAAGAGTACCGATGCGTACAAAATCGGTCTTTACACTTGGAACGGTAAGCATATCGTGAAAGTAGAAGCGGGGATGTACGAGCAGATTTACAAAATCAGCGAAATGGATTTTTTGGGCGGCGAAGCCGAAATCCACGCCATGTTCAAAGACGAAAAGTTTTTGAAAACCGTTTTTGCGCGTTTTGAACAAATGCACAGCGATTTTGGGGAAGTGCTGGAACAGTACGAGATTTGAGATTTGGCAACTTTTTGAAAAGTTGCCAAATCTACTTCGATTTTTGAATCACCCCGTTTTTGACTATTTTCAACTGTTTTAGACGAAGGCATGGTCTATTGTGGAGTCGGTCAAAACCAGTCAGAAACTCCATCGTAGTTCTAAAAACCCTCGTGTGGTTCGTTTTACGGATAGTAGAGGTAAGTCAAGTGTCATCATTGTAACGGACTTCACCCCATCCCCTTCGTCCTTTGTTATGTCTCCTGGTTTTAGATACTTTCTTAATCTTCTTTCGAGATATTGACTAAAAGCCTCATTGCCTTGGTATAGGCCACTGATACGGCTATTTATGAGTACAAAGCATTTCTTGTGTTCAAAAATAAAATAGGGCCTGACAATGTCCTAATGCCTTGATGGGCGACGGCTTCCAGATGATAATAGATGGTATCTTTTGCATAATCAACAGACATCAATACCACTTTATAGGCAGGAACTTTTTGGATATATTGCTCAATCAGCGATAGCGTAATGCTGTCTTGGATAGTCACTTCTCGTGAAAAATAACGCATCGGTTCTTTCTTTTGGGCATGAACGGTCATCATGGTCGAAAGAAAGCAAGCCCAAAGCATTTTTGCTGAATTCATCTGGAAGGAAGTGAAAATTTGAAAAACACTGTAATTAGCTTGTTTTTCAAAAAGCGATTACAACTTACAATCCACTTTTTTGAGAACGGCGCCGTCGGTAGCGGTGGCGGGGTCTTTCATGACGAGTTTGCCGTTTTTGTCTTCGAGCGGGCCGCTTTTTTCAACGAGGCGGTCTTCGTAAAGCACAAATATTTTTTCTTCCACTTGCTCGCTGCCTTCGATGGTGTAGGCGTAGTCAGCCGTGATGGTATTTTCAACTATTTTGCCTTTGAGCGTACCCGTTGCACCGTCTTTTTCAAAAGGCCGCCAAAACATCTCACCCGTTACCTCGCTGCCCACAATACCGAGATTGACGATGGTAGAATCTTGACCCACAACCTCCAAAAAACACAGTTCTACTTGCTGCTCATCTTCGGCAGCAGGTGCGGCGGCGGCTTCGACGGTGGTGGTATCGTCTGGGGTTTGGGTCGCTTCAGACGATTGTGATTGACAGGCAAAGAGCAAAGTCATGCTCAAAACAGAAGTACAGAGATTTTTCATGATTCAAATTTAATTGGTGGCACGACTTAGTACCGTGATTTATAAATTTTGTTCTAATATTAATTTTACCGCCAAGACGCAAGGACGCTAAGAATGAATGTAAAAAACATAGCGTCTTTGCGCCTTTGCGGTTCAAAATACATGAAATAACTTGCAAAACACTGTACTTAGAGTCGCGCCACCAATGGCGCTTACTCATTTTAATTTCGGCAAAAATAGCCAATTTTCCTGCACCAAACCAAGACAATAAGTTACTTTTGAGGCCGTTTTTCATGCGCAATCACTTCCATCTTTGTTTGATATTTTTGATGAACACACTTTTTTTCTGGCGGCATTGGACCCGCCCCGAGCGGTTTCTTTACACTACTTCTTTGGGACTTTTGGCGTTTGGCGTACTCGCCCTGTTGTTTTTTGAGCAGCGTGGCCTTCAAAACTCCGTGCAGTGGGATGTACTGAGCGAACTCGACGAAGTGGCTGTTCGTACTGACAGCATGAGGGTTCAGAAAGATTCGGTTCAAACCGCCGCCACTTCTCCTGCTCAAACTCAATACCTGTTGGGCAAATCGTACTTGCTTCGGGAGCAGTTTGTGCCGTCGTTGATGACGATTCCCGTTTGGCTGATTGATGGCGTTCTTGGCCTGATTCTCGTCGGTATTGTGCTGATATTGAGCGCGGTATCGGCCTTGTCGCGTTGGCAGTACGTGGGTGCGATGGCCGCTTTTATGGCTACGTTGGCGTTTTCGCACGTCGAATTATTGCAAATTTTTGGCACGACCAATCCCACAGGGGTAGGCATTATCCTTGGCGTGCTGGGCTTAACGAGTTACTATATTCACGCTTTCCGTCCCGATTTTTCGATGCCGCAGCGCATTTTCATATTCGCGGGTTTGGTGGTCGCTTTGACGTTGTTGTTTACTTTTTTTTCCAAAAATGCTTTTCCTGCCCATACTTTCTTGGCGCACAGCTTGCTGCCCGCGTTGGTGATAGCGGTCGTGTTTGTGGGTTGGATAGCGGTCGAAATCATCGCGGGTTTTGTGTATGTAGTGACCAATCCACGCACGGGTTTTGGCAAAAATAGTTTGCTCAACTTTCTGTTTTTGAGCGGCTTGTATTTATCAATGCTCGTACTACTCTACCTCAAAATCACCCGCCGCACCGACGCGGCCTTTTGGTATATCAGTCCGTATTGGCTCTACGCAGCGAGTGTGGTGTTGGGCGTTTGGGGCGCGATGCGACGCCTTGAAAACCACCTGCCGTTTAGAGCGATAGGCGCGTGGCTGTACGTGGGCGTGGCGTTGGTCTCGACGGCAGTGATGGCCTTTGTGCATTTTAGTAGCAACAACCCCCACATTGAAGTTTTTGAAGATGCCATTGTCTATGGTCAGTTGGGCATTGGCGCGGCTTTTACGATTTACATTGCGCTCAATTTTTGGCCGCTTTTCCAACAAGGTAAGGCCGTTTATAAGGTGATTTTCAAGCCCATGCGCCTGCTCCAATCGCAGATGTGGCTCGTGGGCGTGGCGGCGGTGGTGGTGCTGATGTCATTGAATCGCTTTTTTACCATAGACCAAGTACAGGCGGGGCATCACAACAACCTCGGCGACCTCAGTGCTGCCACGGGCGAGTACAAAATCGCCGAACAGTACTACCAAATGGCCGTTTCGGAAGATTACCAAAACCACAAATCGGGCTTTGGGTTGGCGTCGTTGGCTTTGCAGCAAGGCGACCGCAGCGCGGCGGGGGCGTTTTTTAGGCAAGCACTTTACAAAGACCCCACGCCCCAAGCCTACGCGGGTCTCGCCCGCATGATGCAAGACGCGGGGCTGTTTTTTGACGTGATTTTTACGCTTCGTCAAGCCATCGAAACTTTTCCTAAATCGGGCGAATTGCAAAATAACCTTGGCGCACTCTACGCCACTACCAACGTAGCCGACTCGACTTTTTACTACTTCAAATTGGCCTCGCAAAATGCTCAAAACAAGGCCGTGACTTCGGCCAATTTATTGGCGTTTGCGGCCCAATCGTCGCTTACCGCTACCGACCTCGACGACGCCTCGCTCCTCAATCCCAGCGACTATCCCTCGCAAGAGGCCAACCGCATCGCGTTGATGCAAAAAATGAACACAAAAACCGATGCCCAACGGTTGAGTATCAAGTTCCCTGCCGACTCGGCCCTGAGCGTTAATTACTTTGCGTATCTGTACAACTACGCGCAGTACGCCCGTGATACGACCCTATCCGATTTGTTGCAGCGGTTGGGCAATACGGGCAACAATGGCACTTTTTACAACGAGCTTCAAGTGGCGCAAGCCTACGCCGAATACGGGCGCGACAAAATCAGCGCGTTGGATGTGTTGGCGGCGCAAACCGTGGCTGATACCTCCAAAAAGACCGAATTGGCGCGGCAGACGTTGTTGTTTTGGCTCACCCGCGAAAGTCTATCTCCTGCCAATATCAGCACACTGACTACCGCCGCCGACTACCAAAACGCCCTGCGGCAGCATCCGCTTGATGTGGCCTTGCTGAAAAAATACGTGGCGTTTTTCAACCAACAAAAACAGCCGCAAGTGGCGTATCAAGCCTTGCTCAACGCCCAGCGTTTTCGGCGTGACGCCCCCGAAATACAGAAATTGTACATCTTGCAGTGCCTCGATATGCGCCTCACGGAGTTTGCTACCGACGGACTAAACGACTTGTTTTCTATCACCAATGCGGCTGATTATGAGGCTTTTGTCAAGATTTATGAAGCGAGATTGGCCGCCATTCGTCAAGCACAAGCCGATTTTTGAGGGGGTCACCACACCGTTTTGCGTTTCAAGAGAAACAACACTTCGACGGTTTCGGCGGCGCGCGAAAAAACCGACGCTTCGTTGAGACCTTCGGCGTTGATCAGTTCCCAGCCTTCATTGCCCAGTTCGTTGAGACGTTGGATAAGCTCGGCCTGAAACCCCTCCCGTTTGAGGTGAGCGCGCGAGATATTGAGGATTTTGTATTCAAATTTTTCCATGACTACAACTTGATAAAGATTTTCTTCTGATACAACCAATACACAGGAATAAAATTCACACCCACAAAAAACAGCGCGTACCACCAACTTGCCAGTTTGTTTTCTATGCCCATGCCCATCAATGCTTGCACGGCGTGATGGTTGAGGGAATGTTCGCCGATTTTGAGGTTATAAAATACCAACGCCAACACGTCGCCCAAGACGTAGGCCGCGATGGCATTGGCCCCAAATACCAAGCCGAGCTTCATGCCGTTGGTTTTGCCCAAAATATCAGTCCAAAGATACAAAACGCCCCACAGCAAAGCGGCAAAACCCGACGTGACCAACACAAACGAACTCGTCCAGAGGTTTTCGTTGACGGGAAAAATTAACCCCCAAAAATACCCTATCGCTGCCGACACCACGCCTGCCGCCATGAGGTAGTTGGCTTTGAGGTTTTTGGCCAAATCCGTGATACTCGTAGCAATGGACGGAAACGTACTCAATATACCTTCGGGGTCCCAAGTACCTTGCCACATTTTGCCAGGCAGGTACTGACTATCCATCCAAGCGGCCAGATTGACGCCCGGTTCGAGCATCACTCTGCCCACACCCGGCGTAGGGATGAGCGTCATAGCAAGCCAATAACCCACGAGAATGAAGGCGGCTATCCACGCTTGCTGTCGCCAATTGGTGTGCAAAAAAATGAACGCACCTACCAAAAATACAATCGAAATTCGGTGCAATGTACCCGTCCAACGTGCCTCGGCAAAGTTGAAGTCAGGCATGAGGTTGAGGAGCATTCCCAAAGCATAGACCTTGAGGGCGCGGAAAACGATTTTCTGATAAACGCTTGACTTGTCGGTTGGGTGGAGGCGGTATTTATCGTAGGCAAAAGCAATCGAAACGCCCACGACAAACAAGAAAATAGGCGCGACCAAGTCGGTGAACGACAGGCCGTTCCACTCGGTATGGCGAAGCGTAAAATAAACGTGGTCCCAGTCGCCGGGGAAATTGACCATGAGCATAGCCGCCACCGTAAAGCCCCGCAGGGCATCCAACGAAACGAGGCGCGAAGGAGAAGAAATAGCCATAGCAAACAAAAAGGGTTTGGAAAGTGGCAGAAAGATAAGGCTGATACGAAGGTATTTGCAAATTTAAGCGATTAAAATTGGCACGGTTTGTCTGATACATGTCTATCCATCAATTGGCACGATGTGCAGTATTGGTGGTACTTCTGAGGTTAGCAAGATTTGACAACTTTGCTAATCGTCGTACCTTGAAAAGTTGTCAAATCTTGGAGTTTTTAAGACGTTGCCTTCTTTGTCAAAAACTGTGCCAATAGAATCACGCCCATTAAATTCCGAAATATCGGAATTTAATGGGCGTGATTCTTTCTGTCTTTATAACGCTGAAAAGAAGTTTTTTATTCAAAGAAAGGGTTTTTTTGCGGACTTAATGCCAAGTTTTATAGATTGGCACGGCATTTGTTCTCCATTTTATCGGAAAATATTGGAAAAATATTTGGAATTAAAAGTTGCAATAATTTAATTTGTCGAACTTTTTTACAATAAATTCCGAAAAACTGGAAAAATTCTTCCTCTTTCAATTTTTAAACAAACTAAAGTTTTAAACATGAAAAAACTTTTTCAACCGTGGCTAATGATGGGTTTCTTCGGAATGGCAACAGGGGCTTTTGCCCAAATGCCCCACGATGCAATCTACATGCCCAAAAAAACTGCCTGCGTAGCGGCTACGTTTGGGCAGAGTAGCTGGAATCAGTACTGGGAAAACACCCTCAAACGCGAAAATCTCAACATCGGTACGCATACCACGACGATGTTGATGCCGATGGTAGCAGCGGGTATTACCAAAAACCTTAACGTAATAGTGGGCGTGCCTTACGTGCAAACTCGCACGAGCGCGGGCAACCTCATGGGACAGCAGGGGATTCAAGACCTGTCGGTATGGCTCAAATACCGGGTCGTTGATAAAAAGGGCCTTTCGCTGCACGCCGTGGGCGGGGTTTCTACGCCATTGACCAACTACGTGCCAGATTTTCTGCCCATGTCTATTGGTTTGCAGTGCCGTACTGCCACGGGGCGCGTTATTTTGCAATACCGCCACAAGTCGGGTATGTACGTGGCAGGACATGGTAGTTATACTTATCGTTCCAACATTTTTGTGGACCGCGACGCTTACCAAGCCGACGGTAAAGTTTACAACACCAACGAAGTGCGCGTACCCAACGCCACCGACGCGGCAGCGCGTGTGGGGTATTTGAGCAAAAACGAAAGACTTCAATTTGAGGGCTTTGTAGAGCAGTTTTCGTGCGTGGGTGGCGACAATATTCGCCGCAACGATATGCCGTTTCCGACCAACAACATGCGCTCGGTATCAGTAGGTGGCTACGCCAAGTATCAGCCCAAGCGACTCGGGGTCAATGCCCGTTTTGCCAAAGTAACAAGCGGGCTCAACGTAGGCCAAAGCACCAGTTGGTCGGTGGGTCTGTTGTATATTGTAGCCCCCAAACCCCCGAAGGGGGCTTAATCCCTTTGATGGTGTGCGTTTAAAACGCGCATCTCGTGAGGCGCGCGTTTCAATATAAATTTTTAAAACGCTGATTTACAGAAAATTACAATGAAAAAAATATTTTCAACTATCGCAAAGGCTTTCTTAGCCCCCTTCGGGGGTTGGGGGCTTGTATTGGTTTTTACGTTTTGGGGTTGCGACAAATCTATCGTAGAGCCTACTTTGGAAGCCTACACGCCGAGCAGCCTCGACGAAAGAGCGGGGACTTGGAAAACCTACGTGCTGGGCGCGGCCAACGAAATAGCCGTAGCCGAGCCGAAAGCCACCAACTCGGCAGAGTACCAAGCCGAACTCACCAAACTCAAAACGACCATCTCGACGCTCACGCCCGAGCAACGCCGCGCCGTAGAATACTGGGGTGCAGGAGCGGCTTTTCGTTGGAATGAGATAGCCCGCGAGTTGGCCGCTCGTTACAACCTTGCCCCTGCGGCCAACGCCGACGGTAAATATCCCGTACCCGATGCGGCCAACCCATTGGCCGACCCTAAGTACCCGTTTGCCAATCCACCCTACACTGCGCGGGCGTTGGCCTACATGAGCGTAGCACAATACGATGCACTCGTGGCAGCGTGGCACTACAAGTACAAATACAACCGCCAAGCACCTTCCAAAACCGACAGTGGCGTAAGTACGTTGTTACCCGTAACGGCACTGCCTGCTTATCCTTCCGAAGATGCGGTGGTGGCGGCGGCTTCTTACACCATTTTGGTGCGGATGTTCCCCGGCGAAGTGCCGTTTTTGGACGGTAGATTGGCCGAAGCCAAAAACGCTCGCTTGTGGGCGGGCATGAACGTAGATAGCGATATTGCCGCTGGCGACGCGCTGGGCAAGGCCGTGGGTGCAAAAATCATGGCCAAAGCCGCCACCGACGGCATGAGCGCGGCCAACAACCAAACCTTAGTGCCAGGTTTTATTGAAAAAGCCAAAGCATTGGGCATCAAAGAGCCTTGGGTAAGTCAAGAAACACCTGCTCGTCCGCCCATGTTGCCCAATTACGGCGCAGTAGCTACGTGGAACTTTACCCGTCCGCAGTTGGTAGCCATGCGCCCCGTAATGCCCTTTGTGGTAGGTTCGGCGGAGTGGCAGAAAGAGTTGGCAGAATTGGAAGCCATCAACAAAAACCAAACCCGCGAGCAAGCCCGCATTGCCAACTATTGGTCAGACGGCGCGGGAAGCTACACTCCACCAGGCCACTGGCACCGCGAAGCTGCCAACTTGGCCCGCAAGTACAAGTTGAGCGAAGTCTGCACTGCCCGCACGTTGGCGTTGGTAGGTACGGCCGTCATGGACGCGGGTGTGGCCTGCTGGGAAACCAAATATTTTTACATGACGCCTCGCCCGCAGCAATTTGGTTTGAAAACTTCGATAGGGTTGCCCAACTTCCCCAGCTATACTTCGGGACACTCTACTTTTTCGGCGGCGGCGGCTACGGTGTTGGGGTCTATTTTCCCTGCCGAAGCTGAAAGACTAAACGCTGCGGCCAAAGAAGCCTCAGAGTCAAGGGTTTATGGCCTCATTCACTTCCGCGTTGATTGCGAATTGGGCTTGGTACACGGCAAGAAAATTGGCGAATACGCCATAGCTCGTGCCAAAGCTGATAATTCGGGATTGTAAAATTGGTGGTACGACTGTCAGTCGTGCCACGAGTTTAATTTTCCTCTTTTTTTAATGCTCAAAAAAATCATTTTTCTCGTCCTTTTTGGGGTGAGTTTGGGGAGTTTTGCCCAAGAAACACCCAAGCAAGAAGTAGCGCAGCAGCTCACCAACTGGCATAATGGCCTCCAAAAAGCCGATTTGGACGGCCTAATGGCCCAATACGCCAGCGATGCCGTATTCTTTCCGACTTTTATCAACACCACTTACTCTGCCTATGAGCGCAAGGCTTTTTTACAAACGCTCATTGCCAAAAAACCAGTAGCTACGCTCAACAACGACCAACGGATTCGGCTTTTTGGCGACGTAGCCACCTGTTCTGGCACTTGGATTTTTGAGGTCAATGCTGCCGACGGTAGCCGCGAAAAAAAGCCCGTGCGTTATTTGTTTGTCTTCGAAAAACGCGGTGGCAAATGGCTCATCGTGGAGCAGCAC
>JALOLW010000226.1 GCA_025455795.1 Spirosomataceae bacterium | reverse complement strand
GAGTACAAACTCAACGGTAAGATTGGTGGTGTAGCTCAGAGTGCTACTTGGTCAACCAATGGCACTGGTAAATTTAGCAATGCGTTGGCATTAGGTGCGATATATTATCCATCGTTGGAAGACTTGATTAAGGGTGAGATTATCCTCACCCTTACCACCAACGACCCCGATGGTAACGGCCCATGTGCAGCAGGTCAAGACCAAATGAAATTGGTGTTTGAGGGTATCAAATTCAGACCACAGATTATTGTCAATGGTGTGATGAAGACTGATACTGTGTCACAAACCATCAACATCTGTCAGGGCGATACCGTGAAACTCAAAGCGAGCGAAGGAGCTGAGTACCAGATTAAGTGGATTAAAGATGGTAAAATCCTCTTCCCAGCTTCAGATGGCATCAGATCATGGCACGTGACAGAACCAGGAACATACTCGTACCAATTGGTAGATAGCAAGCGCTGCTGCTCTTACAACTCTGCCTTTATCACGGTAAATGTTTCAACAACGAGCGAGCCGCTAACTACAAACCTCCGAAACACTTGTCCAAACACAACGGTCAATCTTTTGGATGGTATCAATTCAAGCAATGCTTCGGTTCAATTCAGAACTGGTAATACTTCAACCTCGCCAATCGTCGCAACACCGAGTGCCGTAGGAGCAGGTATGTATTATGCCTTCAATAAAGTAGGCTCATGCTTTAGCGCACCGTCGCCAATCGAAGTCAAAATCTTTAATTGCGCTTCTGATACAGTCAAACCAGATGTACGCATCACGAAGATGGTAGATAAAGCCGCTGCGGGTATCAATGATGTACTCAATTATAAAATCGTGGTGAAAAACCTCGGCAAGGGTACTGCAACCAACATTGATATTTGTGACAAACTCCCAGAGTCTGAATTGGTTAGTGCAGGTGGTATGAATATCGTAAACGGTATCTTGAAAACCCGCATTACTACTTTGGCTGCCAATGATAGCGTGGTTTACAATGTAAGCACAAGAGCGAAAAAGGTAGGAACTCTGACCAACTTGGTGGAGATAAGTTATATGGATCAAACAGATCCTAATACCGCCAATAACGTCGCAACGGCCTCGACAGTAGTTTCAGAAAACGGAGCTCCTAATCCTGGTATCGGTGTTGCCCTCGCAGTGACAGGAATCAACAAAAAAGATGGCGATCCTGTAAACTACGATGTAACCTACAAAGTGACGGTTAAAAACACAGGTAATGTGGCTTTGACCAACGTTCAAGTCTGCGATAGCATCACCAAAGCGTTTGTAGCACCAACGACCTTTACCGTAGTAGGAATCACAATTCCAAATGGCGGTACATTGGTGAAAAACAATGCTTACAACGGTACTTCTGATTTGAAATTCCTTGCAGCAACGGGTAACAACTTAGCAGTGGGCGAAGAACAGTATTTCTTCGTAACCTACAATGTTAAACCCAACGGTAACAACGGTCCGATTCCTGGTAGCGTAGTCGCAACAGGTACTGGCAATAGCACCAACGTATCCGACAAATCAAACCGTGGTACAGAAGTCAATCAACCCGTGGATAACACCACACCTGTACGCTTCGACTTGCCAAGCACTTTGATTGGTCTTTCAAAATCAGTAGGTACGCCAGTATCAAAAGGCAGTGGTCAGTTTGAAATTCCTTATACAATCGCTGTTACCAACTTAGGTACTAACGATTTGAAAGGAGTTCAAGTAATAGATGACTTAGGCAAGACATTCGGCGCGCAGGCCTCGGTAGTAGGCAAGCCCAAAGTCGTGGTTGAATCAGGATTTGCAGCTGATACCAACTATACTGGACAAGGATTGCTGACCAACTTGCTCGTGGATACGCTCAGTACATTGCCAAAAGGTGCAACGCGCAAGATTGATTTGACCGTCACCATCATGCTCAACAATCCCGATGCGACGACGTCATTCAACAACATCGCCATCGGTAAAGGTATGACAAATGGCGGGGCAATGACTTCTGATACTTCAACAACAGGTGCCAACGCCGACCCTGACTTTGACTTAGACCCACGCAACAACAGCGAGCCTACGGGAGTAACGCTTAACTCTTCTCCAGGCAATGGCTTGATTGGGGTAGCACTGTCAATCAAAGATACAGTACGCAACGGCGACGGAAGCATCAATATCAAGTACCGTGTGATTGTCAAAAACTTTGGCGCGGGCCTTTTGACCAACGTCCAAGTATCTGATAGCCTGACGAGAGTGTTCAACCGTCAAACAGGTGCTAGTTTCCAAGTAGTAGGTACACCTACTGCCGACGACGCGAGCACGCTACGAATCAACCCTGATTTTGATGGTGACCGCGACGTAAACCTCTTGATAGCAGAGCAGAGCCAATTGGCTGCTGGTAAATTGGACTCGTTGTTCTTCACAGTCAATGTGACCACCGACGGTCGTCAGACACCATACCTCAACCGTGTAGCGGCTCTTGCCAATGCGGGTCAAGTAGCTGTGAATGATTTGTCAACTGACGGAGTACAGCCCGACTTAAACGGCAACAACGACCCAACAGAAGCTACAGAAGCTGAGTTTACGGCAATCATTATCCCTGGCGACGGTGGATTGTTTGTCCCAGAAGGCTTCTCTCCAAATGGCGATGGTATCAATGATAAATTCGTCATTCGTCATCCATCTGGCACGAAAGTTGTAGTAGAAATCTACAACCGTTGGATGAACTTGGTCTATCGTCACAACGATTACCAAAACGATTGGGAAGGTCAAGCTAATGTTGGAGTGGCGGTAAACAACCAAGGACTGCCAGCAGGAACTTACTTCTACAACGTGATTCTGAGTGATGAAAACGGTGGTGAAATCAAGAGAGTAGCCAGATTCATGACCATTAACCGCTAATACCGATGACAAATCGCATCAAACAACAATGGACTATCGTACTACTGCTCATCGTTTTGATGGGCAGTAGTAAACTCCAAGCGCAGCAAGACAAAATGTTTTCGCAGTACATGTTCAACATGTTGGCGCTTAACCCAGCCTACGCAGGCAGCCGCGATGTACTTAGCGCTACCGCTATCTACCGCAATCAGTGGGGTGGCATGGCAGGTGCTCCACAAACGGCCACTTTTACGCTGGATATGCCCGTCAATCGGGAAAGAGTAGGGTTGGGCTTGCAGTTGTTCAACGACCAAGTTGGACTCGAAAACTGGACAGGTGCCATGCTCTCGTATGCCTTCCGTATCAAAATGGGAGAGCGTACTACTTTGGCACTCGGTTTGCAAGGCGGTTTGGTAAACTTCCGTTGGAATCTCACCGAGGCAAATTTGGGTAACGGGTAACAACCTGACTGACCCAGCTTTTGCTTCTAATGTGTCAAAGCCGCTGCCCAACTTCGGAACGGGGATTTATGTGAGCAACGACCGCTCTTACTTCGGTTTTTCTGTGCCGTATTTAATTGAAAACAATTTGAGTGATTACGACAACGCACAACGTGCCAAAGTACGTCGTCATTATTATGCCATGGGTGGCTTTGTCATTGGGCGCGGTAACGTCAAACTCAAGCCTTCCATGATGGCTCGTTATGTCAATGGTGTAGGCCTTTCAGTGGATGGCAATGCCAACCTTTGGTACAGAGACCGCGTCGCTTTTGGGGTATCGTATCGCCACAACCGCGTCTCTACGTATGCAGGTCAAGTACAGCAAGATTTGGAAGGAAATGTATTGAAGGGAGACGCTTTGGTAGGTATGATTGAGTTACAATTGACTGACCAGTTCCGTTTGGGTTATTCATACGACTGGACCCGCAACCGCCTCAATAGCAACCGCCAGTTTTTGACAATTCCTACGCACGAAATTATGATTCGCTACGAGTTTGGCTCCAACAAGAGCAAGATTCTTACGCCTCGTTATTTCTAAGCGACTTTTATTTTAATCAACGTTTAAGGTATATTCTTCTTGAAGGCTCAAAACCCCATCAGGTGAGAATATGCCTTTTTCTATCTAACACCGTCTGAGATGAAATTCCGTCTTTATATATTCTTTATTGCGATTGGCTTGAGTATTGGGCATCTGAAAGCGCAATCATCATTGAGTCAAGCCAACCGCCAGTTTGCGCAGTTGGCTTACGCAAGTGCGATTGAGTTGTATGAAAAAGCCCTCAAAGAAGCAAAAGATAGCTCAAAGACTACTATTTTATCCAATTTAGCGTTCAGTTATCGTCAAGTAAGAGACAGCAAAAACGCCGAGCGCGTTTATCGAATGTTGCTCGGCGACGGCAAAGACTTGCCCGCAAGCCTAAGCAAGAATTACCTATATTTTGCCCAAGCACTGGCCAACAATGGGAAATATGACGAAGCCAAAGAGGCGTATGAAAAATACGATAAATTTCAACAAGACGACCAACAAGCAAAAGATTTTAGTAAACTTTATACCAACGTAGCCAAAGTCTCCAAAAACGCTACCAGTTACACGGTAGAGTCCTTAGACAATATCAACACCAATCGCTCCGAATTTAGCCCTGTTTATTACAAAAAAGGACTTGTCTTTGTATCTGCCCGCAACGAGGGCGTAATGACCAAAAAAATTTATAATTGGAACCAAACTGCGTTTTTAGACCTGTTTGAAATTCCAGACTTATCCATCGTCAATTCGGCCAAAACCAGTAAGTTGGGTGGGTCGGCTACTACAAATACCAAAACATCTCGCAAAGGAACATACGTTTTAGGCGCAGACGAATACACCGCACCTACCGCCAACGACGCCAATACGATGGGATTTTATGCCAAAAATGGTGACGGTAAAATAGAACCGCTCCAAGCCGCTGTGGTGGAAGCAACCAACATTCGGCCCCTCAATACCAAATACCACGAAGGACCCGTCGCGTTTTTCAAAGATGGCTCAAAAATCATCTTTACACGCAACAACTACCTCAACGGGGCTTACAAGACCAGCAAGGATGGTATCAATAAATTGAAACTTTACATCGCCGAAATGGTAGGTGAAGATTGGAAAAACATCAAAGAACTACCTTTCAATAGTGACGAATTTTCGGTAGGACATCCATCACTTACCAAAGACGATAAACTCCTCTATTTTGTGTCGGATATGCCCGGAGGCTTTGGCGGAACAGACCTTTACGTGAGCAAATACGACGGCACTAACTGGTCAACCCCCCTCAACATGGGCCCTGCCATCAATACAAAAGGCAACGAAATGTTTCCTTTTGTGGACGATACGGGTAATCTTTATTTTGCGTCCGACGGTCACGCGGGTTTGGGTGGTTTGGATATTTTCTATTCAAAGCTCATTGATGGCGTGATGGCCAAAAAAGCCAAAAACTTGGGCGCACCACTCAACTCCAACAAAGATGATTTTGGGTTGATTACCGACGCCGAGCGTAAAAGCGGCTTTTTTAGCAGCAATCGCCGTCGTGGAGGGTCTGATGATGATTTATTTCGCTTTGAAAGACAAGGCCCACTCGACCCTTGTTTGGACGTGATTGTCAATGTGTTTGATAGTGAGTCCAAAGCACCTTTGGCCAACGCGACCGTCGAATTGTCAAACAAAGATGAAAGCGATGCTAGTGTCAAAACGCTTACCACTGACGCCGAAGGAAATCTGCGGCTTTGCCTCAATCAAGACACCGATTTTACCATGTACCACTCGAAAAAGTCAAACCAAAGCCCAAAACATTTACTATCAGAGGATTGGTTACTACTCAAAAAGACAAAAGACCAATCTCTGGCGTCAAAGTTATCTTACGCAATGAATGCGACGGCTCTATCCAAGAAGCCGAAACCGACGCCAACGGTGCGTATCAGTTTGAAGTACCCGTGGGCTGTGATTACTCTATCGAAGCCCTCAAAGACAATCTCGGCACGATGGGCAGTAAAATAAAGAATGGTGACACCGAAGCCAATATCACGATGTTTGAAAAAGGTGACGTGATTCGGATTGACAATATTTATTATGACCTAAACAAGTGGAATATTCGTTCGGATGCCTCGACAGAATTGGATAAATTGGTGGCATTGATGAACAAGTACCCCAAAATGCGGATTGAGTTTGGCTCACATACCGACAGCCGCGCTTCGGCCAAGTACAACAAAACGCTTTCCACCAAGCGGGCCAAGTCGGCAGTGGCTTATATCTTGAAGCAGGGCATAGACACCAAGCGTATTATTGCGGCGGGCTACGGTGAGAGCAAACTGGTCAATGGCTGCAAGGATGGTAAACCTTGTACCGAAGAAGAACACCAACAAAATCGCCGTACTGAAATCAAGATTTTGAGTTTGTAAGCATACACCCGAAAGTCAATTTCACAAAAAAGCAGTCCAATCAGAAGTTGGACTGCTTTTTTTGTGTCAATCGTAGCTATTCTTTGATTTGCAAGGGCTTGATGCTGAACGACTCCCAATCTTCCAACAATTGTTTTTTGAGTTTTAGCAATTCGTCTTTGGACGCTAAAGTTTTGAAATCACGCTCTTTTTCCAACTCGACAAAATAGTTCAACAACGAGTGACAAAGTGTAAACTGCGCTGTCGCCATCAGTTTGAGTGTTATCTGACTGTCATTTGCTTTTGTATCAAACCACAGCGTAGTACCAAACGTCCGCGCTTGTTCGGCTATCTCCATCATGTCTGACGAAGGAGGGTATTTTTTAGATTCTTTGGTTTTGTCTTGCTCTTCTTCTTGCTCTGGTGTTTTTTGATAGCCTTTACTCAAGGCATAGATAAAACTGGAAACTCGCCTAAAATCGTACCTTTTGTCGGAATAGAACTGTTCAAAAATCAGGCGACGTATTCTTTTGAGAAAAACTTCACCCGTCATCGTCGAAACCGAATCCAAACGAGTAATCAAGAGATTGGAAAGGGTTGTGATTTTGAGTCCGCCGAAATACGCCAAAAATTTTTTGAGGGTAGGAGTGGGGACGACTTCAATGGCGCTGATTTTACGGTCAAACCACTGTAATAGTCTGTTTTTCTGCTCGTACAGCCAAAGTGAACCAAAAAGTATAACCACCGAAGGGACAATGAAAAGCAACCCAAAAGGACTATTTCGGAGCAGTCCCCAACCCGACGCCGCCGTTGTGATTAACCCCGCCCATATTGCCACTTGAAGACTCGAATTGACAAGGCGCACATAATGCTCAATGCTATTGTTTTCTTCAAAATGAATCTTGGGCTGTTTGTAGGGCGGAATGATGCGGTTGGAAACATCGGCCACAATCATCAAATCAAAAGGCTTTACTTTTGAAATACGGCCTTGGTCAAGGTCTTTTTTTTGTTTTTCAAAACGGCGGTCGTAGGCCAACATCATGCTTTCTACCCCCTGATTGTCGGTGATGCCCCCATCCATGAGTGCAAACGGACTGCCTTTTTTTGCTTCTTTATTGGCTTCTACAAAAGTGATAGATTCCATAAGTTGCTGATTGGTAGCAGTATCAGAAGCAAAATCTTGGGGGAATATCATTGGCTCAAACCCCAACGGAAAGCAAGAGGAGGCCGCCAGCAAATCGCCCATCCGAAGGTTTTTGACGGCATCGTTGCGAGATAGTTTGACAAGGTTATTGCCAATGACATTGTGGAGAGAAGAAGCCGAATTTTGAAAACGAAAACTCAATCCACTCTGAAACTCCGTCGCATTAATGCAGACTTCTTTGAGGTGGGTACGCTTAGAAATCTCCCAAAGACTTTCCCATCGCATTTTTTCGAGGGCATTGTCATAGACTTTGGCAAAAGCGTTGATGAGGTTTTGGGTTTTGAGCGTATTGTCCCATTGGGTGTCGTCGGCCAAAATCCGCTCGGCGTCATGCAAGAGCCGTTCGCCTTTCATAAAACCCAGTAATCGAGCCTTAAAAGTATCAAAATCTTCGTTTTTGTGAAGCGACAACAAATAAAAAACGACCGCAATACTTCCCCCCGACGCCGACGACATGAATTGGGTGCGTTCCAAAAGTGATTTACCATCAAATTTCAAACGCCTCAGATACATCAAAGTACCCAAGCCGTAGGTCGCCGCCCGAAAGCCCCCACCCGAAATCGCCAACGCTATTTCGTCAAAGGGAGTCTTTGGGTAAGCATCAAGATTGGCAGATGAGTCGTTCATAGAGTAGGGGAGTTGGTTTAGAATTTTAGACCGTTCTGTTTGGTAAATGTACGTCGTTTTTATCTTTGTTGTAAAATCTTCCGTAAACCAATTTTTGCCAATGGCACCACAAAATTCTCAATTTGGCCTATCACCGGGTAGTCTTGTGTATATAGGTCCCGAAGTAGAGCGGCACACGGTGCTGAAAATCGTAGAGTACAACGACCAATTTCACCGAGAACACACCCCAGAGGTTGAAGAATGTCATGTCAAAGGGCGCGACGAGGTGGTGACTTGGCTCGATGTGGACGGGATTCACGAACCCGAAATCATCGAGCAGATTGGCAAAATCCACGAAATAGACTCACTCGTACTGGAAGACATCATGAATACGCGCCAAAAAGCTAAAATTGAACACTTTGACGATTACGTTTTCATCGTTATCAAAATGCTGCACTTCAAAGGCCGTCAGCAAGTGACACTCGACGCCGAACACGTCAGTTTTGTGTTGCAAAAAGGCGCGCTGATTTCGTTTCAAGAAAAACGCACGGGCGACATCTTTGACCCCGTGATGAACCGTATCAAAGCATCCGTGGGCAAAACCCGTAAAAATGGGGCAGATTATCTGCTCTTTGCCCTGATGGATTTGGTGATAGACCATTACTTGGTTTTGTTGGAGAAAATAAGCGAGCAATTGGACGATTTGGAAGAACAAATTCTCAAAAATACCCGCCATGACCCTATCAATGAACTCTACGCCCTCAAACGCGAGCTGACCCTCATGCGCAAGTACGTGTGGCCGATTAGGGAAGTGTTGAATAGTATTTTACGAGGCGATTCCGACCTCATTCAACCCGCCACATTGCCGTACTTCAGAGATGTACACGACCACGTTTTGCAGGCCATAGACTCCATAGATGCCCAGAGGGAGTTGCTTACGGCCTTGATTGATATACATTATTCGACGCTTTCCAATCGCATGAATAGCGTCATGAAAACGCTGACGATTTACACGGCGTTGTTTATGCCTTTGACCCTCATTGTAGGTATTTATGGAATGAATTTTGACAATATGCCCGAACTGCGCCATCCAGAGGGGTACTTTTATACGTTGGGCGCGATGGTGCTGGTAGCAGCGGGCTTGTTATTTTATTTTAGGCGACGGGGTTGGCTATGAACTTTGCTGTGAATTTATCAGATACTTGCTATTTTTGTCCTGAATTTACCCTCACCCTACTATGTTGCGAGCCTTTGGTATTTGCTTGATAACAACCTTCTTGGCAATTCCCGCCGTAGCGCAGCGTGAAGGGGTGTATTATTTCCAAAACAACTTTGAAGAAATCTCAGGCAGTCTCCCCGCGCTCAAAATCCTCGGTAAGCAGGGAGGATTTGCCGAAGAACCGCTCCCCCAACTCAACAATACCCGCCAAACGGTCTATAATTTTGAAAAAAACTGCGGACTACAGTTTGACAATCGAGCGGCGGGGGGCTTTATTGGCAAAACTTACACGATAGAAGTTTATTTCCGATTTACGATGCTCGATAGTTGGAAGCGCGTTATTGACTTCAAAAGTCGCCGCTCCGATAACGGCTGCTATATTTACGATGGCAAACTCAATTTCTACAACTTTGCCTTGGGTACCAAAGCCCCCGTGCGCCCCAACAAATACACGCACTTGGTCGTGTCGCGCGATGGAAACACGGGCTTACTCAAAATGTACGTGGACGGCGACTCGCGCATTGAGTTCATAGACCGCTTCAATCAGGGACTTATCAGTGAGGAAGGAGTACTCAATTTTTTCTTTGATGACCTCATCGTCAAAGATGAAGCAAGTGCGGGGGCTGTGAGCATGATAAAATTGTACGATTATGTCAAATCGCCCGAAGCGGTAAAGCGGGATTTTTTAGCGTTGGAAAAAATCGTCACCACCAAAGCCCCAGCAGTGGTAGCTCTGCCCAAAGTGGCTACCCCTGCCCCCAAACCACCCGTTGAATCACGCCCTGCGCCACCGCCGCCAGCGTCCAAAATTTTTTACGGTCAAGTCGAAAACGCCAAAAACAAGCAACTCATCAACACGGCTATCATGGTCGTGTTGGATAGCAATATGGTAGAAATTCAGCGACTCAAAACCCAAAATGGACAATTTTCATTTGAACCCAAACCCAATACCGAATACAATTTCATCGTTGAAGCAGTGGGGTATTTGCCTTTGGGGTTGCATTTTTCACCAAAAGACATGAAGGAAGCCCTGACTTTCAACAATATTTTTCCGATTGAACCTATTGCTGTCGGTCAAAATTTTGTATTGAGAGAAATCCGATTTGTTCAGAGCAAAGCTGAATTATTGGGAGATTCGGAGTTAGAATTAAAACGAATCGCGTTGTTCATGAAAGAAAACCCAACGGTAGAAATTGAGCTACAAGGCCATACCGACAACCAGGGAGACTTTGAACTCAACTTGGCGTTGTCCAAACAAAGGGTAGAAACGGTCAAGGCGATTTTGGTCAAACAAGGCATCGAGGCAAAGCGTGTCACGGGGCGAGGTTTTGGCTCTACCCGACCTATTGCGAGCAATAACCGCGAAGAGACCCGACAACTGAATCGAAGGGTAGAATTGGTTATCAAGAAATATTAGTCCACCCATAATTAGCAAAATACACACCTACATCATGAAAACTGCATCCGTGTTATTGATAATCAGTTTGTTGTTTTCTACCTGCAAACCCAAAGACCCAGTAGCGGTAAGCGAAGAATTGAGCGATGAGTTTGGTACACCTACTCTTACTCGTGTTCAGCCCGACAATATTCTCAATGAGTGTTCGGGCATCGCCGATAGCCAAAAACAACCAGGCATGATTTGGGCGCATGAAGATTGGGGTTCGGTCGAAAACTTGTACCTGCTCAATCGCCAGGGTGCTATCATGGGCAGCATCAAAATGCCCTTCAACAGCTATGATTGGGAAGATATGGCCGTAGGACCGGGGCCGCAAGCCAACGAATCTTACGTGTATTTGGCGGCGATTGGCGACAACAGCAGTCTCGAAGATGTCAAAAATATCTATCGTTTTGTTGAACCTGCCAACCTCAATACCCAAGTCACGAGTTTCGACCAGATTCGGTTTCGTTATCCTGATGGCTCGTTTGACGCGGAAGTGCTGCTGCTTGACCCCCTCACCCGCGATATTTTCATTGTGACCAAGTGGACTCCCAAGGGCCACATTTATCGTTTGCGTTATCCTCAATCTACCGACCCCAACGTAGTCACTACCGCCGAGAAAGTAGGTGAAATGACTATTGGGGGGGATTTGACGGGCGGGGCAGTATCAGTGACGGGGCGAGAAATTATTGTACGGGGCTACACGGGCATTTACTATTGGAAGCGTACGCCCGAGCAATCAATAGGTGAGGTGCTACGCCAAGCACCCGCCAAAAACCTGCCCTACACGCCTGAACCACAAGGCGAGGCTGTTACATTCGACCGCGAAGGCAAAGGCTATTTTACGTTGAGTGAACGTCGGTCAGCTCCTTTTATCAACCTTCACTTTTATCCGAGAAAGTAATCCATCTAACGCCGCAAGGGACTGGCCGTCGGGCGTTTCAAACCCTTGCGGCGTTGGCCTAATTCCCAAATACCCCTTCTCTTTTTTGCATTTTGGCTTGAAATGCCTCCATCAAATCATCCGAAAGCAGCATAGCGGCATTCCAAGTGGCCATGTAGTCGAGGCCGTCGGCCACCGAATGGTCGCGGGTGTGATTGAGGATAGCCTTCGTTCCTCTGATAGACAACGGCGATTTGCCCGCAATTGTCTTGGCTGTGTGCATCACTTCGAGCATCATATTTTCGTGGTCTATGTGACTGCGATTAACGAGGCCAATGCGTTCTGCTTCGGGTCCAAATACATTGCGACCAGTGTAGGCCATTTCCCTTGCAATACCCGACGCAATGATTTTGGGAAGACGTTGGAGCGTACCCAAGTCGGCTACCATGCCCATGTCTATTTCTCGGATGGTAAAATAAGCATCGTCGGTGCAGTAGCGCATATCGCAGGCACTCACGATGTCCACCGCTCCACCGATACAGCCGCCGTGAATAGCCGCAATGACGGGTTTGCTACAATTTTCGATGGCATTGATGGGGGCTTGAAGCTCAAAAATCCGCTTCCGAAGCCGCTCACGTTTGCGCCCTTCGCATTTTTGGTTGAACTGCGAAATATCCATCAACAGCGACAAATCTATGCCCGCACAAAAATGCTTCCCTTCGCCTTTTAGCACGATGACGCGCACCTCGTCGTTGTCGTCTAAGTCCTCAAAAATAGTTTGGATTTCGTCCCAAGCTTTTTGGTTGAGGGCATTGGCGCGGTCGGGGCGGTTGAAGGTGACTTGTGCGATGTGATTTTCGACAGAGACGACAAAAGTTTCA
>JALOLW010000225.1 GCA_025455795.1 Spirosomataceae bacterium | reverse complement strand
GAGAGGGCCACGTTGCCCGCTTGTTTGATGCGCGTCAGGTCAGAAGCAACGATTTTATCTTTGTTTTGGGCAACTATTGCCGTCATTGGCAACACAAAAAGGAGCAAAAGGCACAGTTTTCTCATGGTTTCAAAAAGTGTTTGGAAGTAATTGGAGCGGTAAAGTTAGGGATTTTGAGGGTTTGAAAAAACCGTTCAGTTGGCGAAGTCCCCCGAAGCATTGTATCTTTGGGGCAAAATGCTGTTTTTATGAATCATCCACTGATACGATTTGATTGGGCCATGAAACGCCTCCTTCGCCAGAAATCCAATTTTGTGATTTTGGAAGGATTTTTGTCGGTTTTGCTCAAAGACGACATCCAAATCGAACAAATTCTCGAAAGTGAGTCCAACCAGGAATCACAGGAAGACAAGTTCAATCGCGTGGATATTTTGGCCCAAAATACCAAGAAAGAACTCATTATCATTGAGATACAAAATAGCAAGGAATTAGATTATTTTCAACGTATGCTCTATGGTACGACCAAAGTGACCACAGAATACCTCAATTTGGGCGAGCCTTACCGAAAAATCAAAAAGGTTTATTCGGTCAATATCATCTACTTTGACCTGGGGCAAGGCAAAGACTACGTCTATCACGGTAAGACAGAGTTTATTGGGATTCACGAGGGCGACAAACTCACACTTTCGGAGAAACAGAAGCAGTTGTTTGACAAATCAGAAGTTTTCCAAATTTTTCCAGAGTATTATGTCTTGAAAATCAACAACTTCAACGATGTCGCCAAGGATAGTTTGGACGAGTGGGTGTATTATCTTAAAAACAACGAAGTACCACAAGGTGCGCAGGCCAAGGGACTCAAAGAAGTCCAAGAACACTTGCAACTTTATAGCCTCAACAAAGCCGATCAGGGGGCTTATTATCGGCATATTGACAATAATCGGCTGGCTATCAGCGTACTCGAGACCGCCAGAATCGAAGGCGAAGCTGCTGGCATTGAAAGAGGTCTTCAACAAGGCATTCAACAAGGCATTCAACAAGGCATAGAACAAGGTAAGAAAGAGCAAGCCCTTGAAACAGCACGAAAATTGAAGCAAATCGGTTCATTGACCTCCGAACAAATCGCTCAAATCACAGGATTGACAATAGAAGAAGTGGAGGGTTTTTAAGCGTACAATCAACAAAAAATCATTCAACTGATAACTTTTTCCGAATTGAACAAAACATTTGACATTGTAGTCATTGGCGGGGGCATTGTAGGATTGGCCACCGCCCTCAAAATCAAAGAAGCGCGTCCGCAATTGCGCTTGCTTTTGCTCGAAAAAGAAAGCGAAGTGGCGATGCACCAAACAGGCCACAACAGCGGTGTAATTCACTCTGGTATTTATTACAAACCAGGGAGTTTGAAAGCAACCAACTGCATCAGGGGCTACGAAATGCTGCTTGATTTTTGCAACAAAGAGGAAATTCCCTACGAGCTTTGT
Organism: Spirosomataceae bacterium; assembly: GCA_025455795.1. Classification (GTDB taxonomy): domain Bacteria; phylum Bacteroidota; class Bacteroidia; order Cytophagales; family Spirosomataceae; genus Runella. Next base: position 5,390 of record JALOLW010000225.1, on the reverse strand, counting down.
GGCAAAATCATCGTTGCTACCGACGACGCCCAACGCCCCGCCCTCAACAATATTTACGAGCGCGGCCTCCAAAACGGCCTCGACCAAATTTCACGCATTAGCCAAGCCGAAATGCGCGAAATCGAACCGCACGTGCGCGGCGTGGAGGGCATCAAAGTACCTTACACGGGAATCATCAATTACAAAAAAGTCTGTGAAAAATACGCCGAAAAAGTGCGACAAGCCGACGGAGAGATTCGTTTTGGCGAAAAAGTCGTCGAAATTCGTGACCAAGGCTTGACCTCAACGGTCATCACCGAAAAAGGGTTTTACGAGACCAAATTGGTCATCAACTGCGCGGGGCTTTATTCTGACAAAGTAGCCCAACTCACGCAAAAAGAGCGACTTCACTTACGCATTGTGCCGTTTCGGGGAGAATATTACGAAATCAAACCCGAAAAGCAGTATTTGGTCAAACACCTCATTTATCCCGTACCCGACCCCAACTTCCCGTTTTTGGGCGTGCATTTTACGCGGATGGTAGAAGGCGGCGTAGAAGCAGGGCCCAATGCCGTGTTGGCGTTTCGGCGCGAAGGCTACCGCAAATTAGACGTTCATTGGGGTGAACTGTGGGAAACGCTTACTTGGCCAGGCTTCCAAAAAGTAGCCGCCAAATACTGGCAAACGGGCTTAGGCGAGATGTACCGCTCATTTTCCAAATCGGCCTTTACCAAAGCCCTACAAGCCCTTATTCCCGAGATTCAGGAAGACGACCTCATCGCCGGTGAGGCGGGTGTCCGCGCCCAAGCCTGCGACCACGACGGCGGGTTGTTGGATGATTTCAGCATCATTGAGCGGCCCAACGCCATCAATGTCTGCAACGCGCCCTCACCCGCAGCGACCTCGTCGCTCTCTATCGGGCAAACCGTGGCGGAATTGGCGTTGAAAAGGCTGGGATAAAACGATGTTTGAAAAAATCACCTATCCTTCGTTGTTCAAATCATCCGTAATGATTTTACGAATCATTTGGTGAGGACGAAGCCCTCCCGCGCGGCGTCCACCCGTGTACGAGAGGCTTCTGTCGCTGGCTGTCGAGGCTTTAAGGGCGAGGTTGTGGGTATCAAACATCGAATTGCGAAATTGCGTAAACTCCTCTTCACTCATCAACTCACGCGCCATTTCGCCTTTGGCATAGCCGTCATTGAACGATGCAATGCGGGTATCAGACTGAGCCGAGCGCATTTCGTCGAGGAGTTTTTCGATGTCGGCGCGGAGTTGTTGGCGTTCTGCCCGAAGCGCGTCCAACGACGGCAGCATCTCCAATTCGTGCGCTAAAATATCTTGTTGGGTAGTCTCGTCGGCGAGTTCTTTTTCGGCGGCTTCGAGCGCAGTCATCAGTTTTTTGCGACGACGGCGCAGCCGCCCCAAACGGGGGTCTATCTGCAACCAACGGTACCAGAAGTTTTGTAACACAGGCAACGCCATACCAAGCGAAACCGCCCCTGCCAACGCAAACAAAATCCCACTCAACACAAACGACGCCAACGCCCACGGGCTATTGACCAAGCCGAGGTTTAACTCGTCAGAACGCAAAAGTTGCTGTTCAATTTTCTGCAAAAGTGCTTGCTGCTGTTCGGGGGTGATGTTGGACGTAGGGTCGAGTGGTGTGGCGTTGAGTTGGAGGTTTTTGATGGATTTATTGATGGCCTCTTTGAGTTTGTCGGTACGGTAAGCCTCGTAGCGAAACCAACCCAAAATTCCCAACGTCACGAGGGCAAAACCCGCCAAACCTACCTTAAACCAAGCATAGCGCGTGCGCGACTTGGGCGTGTACTCTTCGGTGTAAGGCCGCTCAATGAGGCGGTCGTAGGCGGGTTTGAGCAAAATCGAAATCATGGCCAAGCCTACCGCAAAAGCCCAGGCTTCGTAAGTATTGCGGATGTTGAGGGCATAAGCCACAATCTCGTGTGAGATAATCAAATCGCCAAATACAAAAGCCAAACCTGCCGCAAAAAAGAAAAAGCCCGCCAACAGGGAATATTCAGATTGGGTCTGCTTCCGACGGTGGCGCAGCGACTCGGTTTCGGCGTCCACGGCATCGCGTTGGGTAGTGAGTTCTGCTACTCGTTTGGCTACTTTATGGACCCGTTGCACGTATTCTTGCAGGCGGTCGTAGGCCGATTTGCGGCGCGTGGTAGCGTCGCTGATTTCGGTTTCGATGCGAGTAAGTTCACGGCGACGGTCTTCTACCCGTTCCGTAATCCACTGCTGATTGACCTGATTGACCAAAAATTTTTCGTAAGCCTGACGGTTTTCGGCATCTTCGACACCGCTGTTGTAACCATGCTGAAAATCAGGCTGTTCGTGGGGAGTATTTTGTGTATTTTCCATGATTTAAAAGTAAAAAAACGGACGGAGCCGCTCATGCGGAATGGAACAATTGGAAAATGGAACAAGGATGAATGGAACAAGGACTGAGCTGCCTGCGCAGAACGAATAACGACGAGGCCGCCCGCGCGGTAACAAATAACGAATAACAAATAACGGATAACTGGCTGTTCGTCAGACACTAAAATCTCGTAATTGCCTTTCGGTGAGGCGTTCGCGGAGTTGGCGGGCGAGGTTAAACTCACTCTCAAACAACTTGATGAGCGCGTCGCGGCGGGCATTGAGGCGGTCGAGTTCGGCTTCGGCGCGGTTCATTTCTGGCACAATCTGCCATTTCTGTACGCGCAGTTCGTCAATTTTGAGCGTTAAGTCGTTGATTTCTTCGTCCCAATTTTCGGTTTTATTGTTGCGTTCACGGTGGAGTTTGTTGCCCGTGAGCCATATACGCAGGTCGTTGCGCAAAACGGTGATATTACTCAGGAGCAGTTTGCCAGCAAACAAAAACAAGAAAAACACAAAAATCAACAAAGCCACCGCGCGGATGGGCGTTTGACTTTGAAGAGCCTGTACAAACACAAAAATCGCAGCGGCGAGTGGCATCCCGATTTCCTCCAAAAGCCGTCGCCAAGATACGTTGCTTTCGGTATCGTGAAAGAGCGACACCCGCCCAAACAAATTGAACATTCCCGCCAAAAACACTCCAATCGCTATCCAGGGGCTGTTGGGATACAACGGGCGAAGCGTGTCTTCAATCAGAAAATAATTGCCCACGCACATCGCTATTGAAAATACCAACCCCACAATCGTGCGCGGAAGTTGATGCTCACCCTCGGCACTTTTGGCTTCCCATTCTTGGGTTTTCTGTTTGAGTTCGTTGATGCGGTTCTCTTTTTGTTCGATAAAAAGATTCAACTCTTGCAGTTTTTCGGCAAAACGGTCCACGGCCTTCTGTAAATCAGCCGTTTGGTGGGCAAAATAATTACGAATGATAGATACTTTTTCCTCGACATTGGAAGATGAAAGCCCAAACACCACGCCTTCGTCGCGGAGCATGGCTTCGTCTTGGAGCCACGCGGGCCACTCAATGGGCGTAGGCGGAGCCATCACCCACGTTTTGGTTTGGGCAAAATCATCGGGTTCGGACGCGGGTATCTCGACGCTGGGCGTGGACACCACTGACAAAGCGGCCTCAGTTGTGACCACGGAAGTAGAAGCACTGGCACTGGCTTTTTCCAACTCTTCAAACGACACCAACTCGGGGTCTTTTTGATGATTGGGGCCAAACAAATAGTTTTTGAATTGCTCAAAGAGACTCATACGAGAGGCGGAGTAGATGGGCTGTTGTGAAAGTTGAAAATAAAACTTAAAGAAAAGCACAAATATTGCACCTACAACCAAAAAATTGATGAAAGGTGCAATATTTGTGATAAAACGGACTACACTTTCATCGTTTTCCAACGACCTCGGCGAAAGACCAAAATCGCCATCACCGCCAACAGCGACTCGCTGAACGCAATGGCCCAAAAGACGCCTTCTGGACCCCAATTCCACTGCTTGGCCAACAAGTACGCCAACGGAATCTCAATGAGCCAAAAACAAATCAGGTTGATGATGGTAGGCGACTTGGTGTCGCCCGCGCCGTTGAGCGACTGCCCCACAACCATGCCGTAGCCATAAAACAAATAGCCCACGCAGAAAATCTGTAAACACTGCACGCCTATTTGTACAACGTGTTCATTGTCAATAAATAAGCCAACGACTGGTTTGGCAAAAAGGAAAAAGAATACGCCTACCAATACCAAAAAAATCATGTTGTACAGCCCCACGCGCCATACCGATTTTTCGGCTTGGTCGGGTTTTTCGGCCCCTAAATTTTGGCCTACGAGCGTAGCGGCGGCATTGGCCAAGCCCCACGCGGGCAAAATCGTAAAGATGATAATCCGAATGGCGATGTTGTAACCTGCCAAAACTTCGCTCCCAAAATCGGCCAAAATGCGCGTCAAGAAAATCCAACTCGCCGACGCAATCAAAAACTGCCCCGTGCCGCCAGCAGCTACACTGATGATGTTTTTGATGATTTCTATTTGTGGACGAAACATCTCGGTCGTGATGGTGATTTTGCTGTTGCCTTTGGTCAAAGCCCAAAACTGATACACTACCCCAATCGTGCGTCCAATCGAAGTGGCAATGGCCGCGCCTACTACACCTACTTGCAGGTGCATGATGAGCCAGTAGTCAAGAGCGATATTGATGGCATTGGCTATCAACAGCGACTTCATGGCGGTAGAGGCATCGCCCGCGCCGCGTAGCGCGCCGCCGAGGGTCCACAACAACATAATGGCGGGGCTACTGGCAAACATGATACGCGTAAACATCGTACCTGTACGCACGACCTCATCGCTCGCACCCATCAAGCGCAAAATGTCCTCGGCAAACACAAAACCCAAAATACCAACCACGATAGCGGTACTGAGTGAAAGCACAATCACCTGAGCGATGGTCTCGCCCGCGCCTTCGCGGTTGCCCTCCCCCACGCGGCGTGCTACGATGGCCGTGGCGGCGGCACTCAACCCGATGGCCAACGAATAAATCAATGTAATGACCGACTCGGTCAAGCTAACGGTGGCGGCGGCATTGACACCGATGGCCCGGGCAACAAAGAAAGCATCAACAATGGCAAAAAGTGACTCTCCGACCATCTCCAGAATCATCGGAACGGCGAGTAAAAAAATGGCTTGATTGATACTGATGGCTGTGTAGTCTTGTTCGCTACCGCGCAATGCGGCAGCCAATGAACGTAGTAACTTTTTCATTTGTGAAAAAATGGTACTGTTTAGAAATGAATAAATGAAAAATGGCCTCTGACAAAGAGAGGTAAAAAATAGGGTGTCAATCAGAATTGACGGAGGAGAAAAGCCGCTGCCTTAGCAGGGCGTGGCGAGAGCCTTCATGGGCGTAGCATTGTTTAGTGCCGCAAAGGTAAGCTGAATTATCCATACCATCGGCATTTTAGGTCGTTTTTT
>JALOLW010000224.1 GCA_025455795.1 Spirosomataceae bacterium | reverse complement strand
CCTTCACCCGCGCCCTAATTTCGACGTTACGCACCGAGTTGATGTCGGCTACGTAGTCCACGTTATAGACCGTGTCAATCGTCGCAGGGCTGGTGACTTGGTAGCTTTCGGGGGCTTGGGTGTCTTTGCTTTCTGATTTGGAACAGGCCGTAAGCCCTACCCAACACGCACCAATGAATAGTAATGGATAAATTTGTTTTTGCATCATAACAAAGTGGATATACGCTTACACAACTACAAAAACGGCCCTATTGGCTCCAAAAAGAGATTAGTTTTTGCTTAGAATTTTTTTTGACGTAACTCCACCTTTCGATTTTCCTGAGCGTGTGATAAAAAAAACGACCAGAATGACACAGTTACCGTGCCATTCTGGTCGTAAAAATGCTGCTATGCGTATTTTACTTTGTCGTGTAGTTGGGGGCTTCTTTGGCGATTTGGATGTCGTGGGGGTGGCTTTCGCGCATACCCGCCGCGCTGATGCGTACAAACTTTGCCTTTTGGAGCGTTTCTATGTCGGGCGCACCGCAGTAGCCCATGCCTGCTTTGAGGCCACCTACGAGTTGATACACGATTTCGGCCACTTTGCCTTTGTAAGGTACGCGGCCTACAATGCCCTCTGGAACGAGTTTTTTGATGTCATCTTCGGCATCTTGAAAATAGCGGTCTTTCGAGCCATCTTCCATGGCTTCTACCGAACCCATGCCACGGTATGACTTGAAGCGGCGACCTTCGTACAAAATTTCTTCGCCGGGTGCTTCATCGGTGCCTGCCAGTAGCGAACCTACCATCACGGTACTGGCCCCTCCCGCAATGGCCTTGACGACATCGCCCGAGTAACGTATGCCTCCGTCGGCGATAATGGGAACCCCCATGCCCTCGACGGCTTTGGCAGCTTCATAGACGGCAGATAACTGCGGCATCCCAATCCCCGCAATGATGCGCGTGGTGCAAATCGAGCCAGGGCCTACGCCTACCTTGATGGCATCGGCACCCGCAGTAGCGAGGTCTTTGGCGGCTTCGCCCGTAGCAACATTTCCTACAATCACGTCTAAGTTTGGAAACTGACTTTTGACGGCTTTAAGGGCATCTATTACACCCTTAGAATGACCGTGGGCGGTATCTATACTCACCACATCTACGCCCGCTTTGAGGAGTGCCTCTACCCGTCTGATGAGGTCGGGGGTGACTCCCACAGCAGCACCCACGCGCAAGCGTCCGAGGCTGTCTTTGCAAGCATTGGGGCGGTCTTTGCGTTTGATGATGTCGCGGTACGTGACCAAGCCTACGAGCTTGTAGTCTTTGTCCACGATGGGCAGTTTCTCAATTTTGTACTCTTGTAGCGTACTCTCGGCCTCCTCCATGCTGATGCCTTCGCGGGCGGTGATGAGGTTGTCTTTGGTCATGATGTCGGCCACGCCTTTGTTCAAATCTTTCTGAAAGCGCAAGTCACGATTGGTCAGGATGCCAATGAGGCGGCTGTGCGCGTCCACGACGGGGATGCCCCCGATTTTAAACTCCGACATGATGCGGTGGGCGTCGCGCAGGGTGGCATCTTCGTTGAGGGTGATGGGGTCCACAATCATGCCGCTTTCGGAGCGTTTGACCTTGCGGACTTGGGCGGCTTGGTCTTCTACGCTCATGTTTTTGTGAATCATGCCAATGCCCCCTTCTTGGGCCATCGCAATGGCCAACTCAAACTCGGTGACGGTGTCCATCGCTGCCGAAATGAGCGGGACATTGAGGCGAATGTTGCGCGTGAGTTGGGAGTTGGTCTTTGTGTCGCGCGGGAGAACTTCCGAATACGCGGGGACGAGCAGGACGTCGTCGTAAGTGAGGGCTTCGTAAAGAAACTTGGATGTGTCTTGGAGCATAGCAAATAAACGATTTGTTATTTGCCGCGTAAAATTAGAGCAAATTATTGGAATGACGAAATTTAAATAGCACCACCTCCGTTATCTTTTAGTGAAATCAACTCTAACACACTGACAATCAGGCGGAAAATTTACGGGTTTTTGACGGGCTTTTCCCACTTTAAGGTCTCAAAAAGAACCGTTTAATAACTAAACTTGACAACGATTGGAATTTGTTTGTACTTTTGAATAAATGCTTTGTTTTACTATTTCCTCACTAAACACGCTTTACACGTATGAAAAATGCTCGTTTGTTACTGCTTTCGGCTTTGGCCGTCCTGTTTTTTGTTACAAGTTGTAGCAAAACCGAACCCGAACCCATCATGGGCGACCAAGTCGCTGGGAAATACACTATTACTGCGGTTACAAGTGGAGGTATCAAAATAGCCTTGCCATTCAACAATCCTGTGACAGGGATTGAACTTTCGGGGAAGATTGATGTCACTAAAATCGCCGACGATAAAGTAAAAGCGATTGTGTCGCTCATTGATAAGGATAAAGCTGGAAAAACGACCACTGATAACCTTGATTTCGGGGAAGTAACCCTCAAAAAGGCAGCTTCGGGTAGCGAAATAGAAGGTTATCAAAATAACGTAAAAGTGGGCACCTACGCCAATAATATTTTGACTTTCTCGGCTATTGACCCCGATACGAAGTCTCCGATTTCTATCGAAGCCAAGAAGAATTGATGGAGGTAGAAAAGCTCCCACTATCGTTTTTTAGCGATGTAGATACCCGCCCAAATGGTCACCACCACCCGTATCGGCATTACGCAATCGGTTTTATGTCAAAGACAATGCTTTTGTATCGAAGCGATAACCCATCAAACAAAACGCCCGTGGGAAAATTTCTCACGGGCGTTTTGTTTTTACATTCTCTTAAGAATCTACCTACGGCGTGGTCCGAATCGTGACGGTGCGACGCGCGCCCACGAGGTCGTTGGACCCCACAGGGTCTATAAACACCGTCATGGTGGCGTTGCGGGTGTTGGGTGCCGTGATGGGTACTTCTACCACCAATTGTCGCGCCGTTTGGTCAAATTTGCCCGTACTGCCCGCAATGGTACTCAACGCCGTGGTGGGAGCAGTAGCCGCGCCAATGCGCTGTAAAAGGCGAATTTCCTTCACGTCAATGCCCGTAGGCGCAAAATACTGCAAGTACAAATTGGCCGACGCGCCCGGGGCTACCGTTACGGTGGTGGCGGTTTTGTAGCCCGTAGCCGTGCCTACGCCCCACACGCTGACGTTGGGAACGAGTCCCTTGCTGTCCCACAAGTCAGCGACTACGTCGTTTTCTTGGTAGCAACTGGTGAGGAGCAATGTTAGAATGAGTGAATGAGCGAATGAGTGAATGACAAAGCGTGTCACTTTATTTAGATACCTATTTTTCATATTTTCAAAATTTTAAGGTCAAACGTCAGAAATCAAACGTCTTTTTTAATTACTAAACATCCACATCGGTGCGTTGATGGCCTTGAAGTTGGCGCGAGCTACCTCAGTGTTTCGCGAGTTTTCAGAACTTGGGTATGACATCCGCTGAATCCAACGGCCCTGCAAGTCGGGGCTGAGGTTTTCGGGAAGGGCAAGGTTCCGATACACGTTGGTATCATAAGCATAACGACGCATATCAGTCCATACTTCGGGGTGGAGAAACAGCGCGCGGTATTTCTGCATCATAATGGCCGAAAGGGGCAGGTTGGCCGCACCTACATTGACAGCGGCATCACCCAAGTACGCTGTGATGCTGGCTGTAGCGGCTCCCAACTTAGTCATGTTGGCCCGAATCCCTTCTTGCCATGCGGCATAACCTGCGGCAGTCGTACCGCGTGAGGTAGTGGTGCCGCCGTTGGCAATAAACCGCGCCTCGGCTTCGATAAACTTGGCCTCGGCAAAGGTACACAACTGAATAGGTGCCGTTTGGGTGGACTGCCAAGTGGTAGTGTTGAAGCTCACATTGGAGCCACTACCCGTGCCACGCCCTGCCGTTACGCCTACCCAAGTGGTGGCGGTAGTAGGCCGCGCCGCGATGAGCGGCAGGCGTGGGTCGAGTGGTGTACCGTTCATCTGGTTGATCAGATACGCGCCGTGCGTGATGGTCAAGTTGCCTGTGTTGTTGGCCAAAGCTACGTTGCTGTGCCACGGATTAAAGTTACGGGCGGTGTAAACCAACTGAAAATCATCGGCATTGCTTTGGAAACCATTGGCCAAGGCTGTAAGAGCGGCGTTGGCGGCGGCGGGTGCACCCTTGCGCGAGAGTTCCATCAAATACCTTGCTTTCAGGGTCCAAGCCAACCGAATCCAACGCGCCACGTTGCCGTTGTAAGCCAAATCATCGGCGCGGGTGGTGGTTTGAGCAGCGATGGGGGTCAAAGCCGCAATGCCTTCGTCCAACAACGTCTGAATGTTGCGGAAAATTTGCTCCTGCGAATCATAGCTGGGACGAAAAACGCCCGTCGCACCTTGGTCGGCTTGGCTGTACGGTACGTTTTCCCACATGTTGGTCGCCAAGCCCAAGTTCATGGCGGTTAGGATTTTGGCCGTACCCGTATAAAAAGGCTGGTTTTGTTCCTGCGCTTTGCGAAGCATCACGTTGAGGTTAGGCAAAGTGTTGAGATACACGTTGTTCCAAACCGTGGGAATGCTTTGCTCCCGCTGCACATCTATACCGTCGGCTATCACGTCGGCGATTTGCTGCGTGTAGCGGCTCGTTATCCAAGTGGAGCTAAAATGCGACTCTGAAGTGTAAAAAATCACCGTGGACATCAAGCCCGGCAACGAAATATTGTTCTCGGTAGTACGACTGGGGTCAATGTTGATATCCCCGCCCAAATAGTCGTTACAACTTGACAGGAGCAAAACAACAAGCCCCCAAGCCCCCAGAGGGGCTGTTAATTGTTTGATGTATTTATTTATATGTTTCATATTGTTCTATGTTTTAAAGCCCCGATTTTGCCTATTCAAAAATATTTGTACAAATATTTCTGTGTTAAGCCCCCCTCTGGGGGTTGGGGGCTTTTATTTAAAACTCACATTCAAACCCACTGTAAAACTCCGCGTACTGGGTGAATTACGCCCCACAAATCCGATGCGGTTGTCTCCCGCACCGAAAGTGAGGTTTTCGGGGTCATACCCACGGAAAGGCGTGTTCAAAAAGAGGTTATTGCCCGTCAAGTTTACGCGCAGTACCGAGAAAGGCGTTTTGGCCAATACCGATTTGGGAAGTGCGTAGGCCAAGCTGGCATTTCTAACCCTAAACCAAGAACCGTCTTGCATAATAGCTCCTTGGTAATCAGGGAACTGGGCAAAAGTACGGTAGAAGTTTTGGTCAATGATGACAGGAATGTCGTTGGGGCTACCGTCGGCTTTTACGCCTTTAAACACCACCTGCTCGTAGCGCGTGGCGGTCATGCGCGTGATACCGTTGCGAATGGCGTTGAGTTCGGCCATGTCCACAACCGTACCGCCTTGCCGCCAATCCAACAAGAATCCAAGTGATAAGCCCTTGTAAGACACGCTATTGCTGATACCCATTTGCCAATCGGGCAGGGCATTGCCAAACTTTTTGTACTGGCTATAGTCCACCGCCGGGAAGCCGTTGGCCCCAATCTGCACTGCCCCGCTCGAATGACGCACGTAGTCGCGCCCGTAGAGGTCGCCCATTGAGCCGCCTTCTACGATACGGAGCGCGGCGCGGTTGTTGGTTTCAAAATAGGTGATTTCGGCCAAGCTCGGTGGCATAGATTTGACGGTGTTGCGCAAGCGCGACCAGTTCACTGTCGTTTCCCACTTGAAGTCTTTGGTATCAATGATTTTGCCCGTCAGCAACAATTCAATACCACGGTTACGAATCAAGCCCGCGTTGGTGGTATAAGTAGCAAAACCCGAAGAAACAGGCACTTGAACCGCAAAAATCTGCTTGTCGCTGTCCATCGTAAAATACGAGGCATCAAGTGTAAGGCGGTTTTTCAAGAAAGCCATTTCGAGGCCAAATTCAATGCTTGTGGTGCGCTCAGGTTGCAGGGTAATATCGCCCACACCCGACGAGCGACGGAAGCCCGGCACTGCTCCAAACGGAAAGCCCGGCGTTTGACCAAAATACGTACCCAACTGATAGGGGTCGGCGGCCTTGCCCACTTGCGCCCAAGAAGCACGTAGTTTTCCGTAAGATACAATGCTCGGATTGAGTTTGAGTGCTTCCGTAAAAACCCAGCCCAAATTGACCGAAGGGTAGAAAAACGAACGGTTTTCGACGGGCAACGACGACGACCAGTCGTTGCGCCCCGTTACGGTCAAAAACAGTTGGTCTTTGTATTCGAGTTTAGCCTCGCCAAAAGCCGCGATTTGGCGGTAGCTGTTGGGGCGAGTTTTGGCCGTAAAAAAGTTGGTAGCGTTGGTCAGGTCGGTAAAGCCCGGCAAGACGAAGTTTTCACCACGCACCCAGAGGTTTGCCCCGGTGATGTCGGTGACTTGATTGCCCACCATCAACGAGCCTTTCAAGTCTGAACTGAAATTGTGGGTAGCGTTGAGGAAGAAAAACGAGTTCAATTCACGGAAATTGCGGTTTTCTTCGACCAAAAAGCCGTTTACCTGCGTACCTACGTCAAGCGTGTTTGGCACAAAACGGTTGCGGTTTTCGGTCAAATAGTCCATCGTGGCTTGGTACTTGGCCGAGAGCCAAGGCGTGAAGGCATAGTTCAACGATACATCGCCAATGACGCGATTGACGTTGTTTTTCAAACCGCTCATTTCGGCCACAAAACGTGGATTGTCAATGACCCCTGCCGAAAAGTCGTTTTCGGTGCCGTCGGGGTTGAGGTAGTTGTTTACGTCAAACGAAGGCGAATAAAACGACAATGAGCTAAAAATAGATTTGTCGCCTTGCGTTTGGAACGTTCCTGCCGAATTGACAAAATTGACCGAACTCGCCACGCTTAGTTTGTCGGTAGCGCGGAGGTTGCCCGATACTTTGGCTGAGGTGCGGCGGAAGTCAGAGTTGGGAACAATGCCTTTTTGTTGAAAATTGTTGAACGACGTATAAAACTGCGCTTTTTCGTTGCCACCCGAAAAACTCAAGTCGTGGTTGGTGCGCGTACCCGTGCGGAAAAACGTACGGAAGTTGTCAAAAAGCGGGTCGTAAGATTGTTTTTGCGGCCCCCATTCCCAAAACACAGTACGGGTACGGAACTGCGCGGGGTCGCGCCATTCACCCGTAAAGCCCTGACCATAATCTGTTTGTATTTCGGGAGTTTTGAGTACGTTGTCCCAGCCCGTCTGAAAACCGTAGTTGATTTGGGTTTTACCGTTTTTACCGCGTTTGGTCGTAATGATGACCACGCCGTTGGCGGCACGTTGGCCGTAGAGAGCCGTTGCTCCCGCGCCTTTCAAGATATTGACCGATTCAATATCGTCGGGGTTGATGTCGGCGGCGCGGTTGGTGTTGGAAAACTGCTCCGCGTTACCGGGAGAGTTAGAACCCGCGCTTGGCAGGGAGTTACCCGCAAAGGTGCTGTTGGAAATAATGATGCCGTCCACCACAAAAAGCGGCTGGTTGTCGGCCCCAGAACCGAGCGAGGTGATACCGCGCAAGATGATGTTGGTGCCACCGCCCGGCTGTCCGCCCGAACTGTTGATAATAGCCCCCGCCACGCGGCCTTGCAGCGCGTTCAAGATGTTGGGCTCGGCGGCGGCTTTGATGGCATCGGCCTTAATGGTTTGGACTGAATAGCCCAAGCTTTTCTTTTCGGCTTCGCGCCCGAAGGCCGTCACGGTTACTTCTTGGAGCAGGGTTTCGTCGGCGACGAGGCTGACATCAATCGTGGAGCGATTGCCCACAGCTTCCTCTTTTTTGCCAAAACCGATAAATGAATACACCAACGTAGCGGTGTTGGGAACAGCGATTTTGTAAGTGCCGTCGCCAGCGGTGGTTACGCCTCGATTGGTGCCTTTGACCACCACACTCACGCCCGGGAGCGCAGTGCCATCGTCGCCTGTGACTTTACCGCTTACTTGGCGGTCTTGCGCCCACGCAGTTGCTCCCATCAACAACGAAAAGAACAGCAGTAGGCTTCGTAATTGTTTGTTCATAGATTATTGGAAATTTAGAATGTTTACACAAAAGTAAATAAACTTGTAAAATCACGCATTCTTTTTAAAAAATATAGCAAAAGTGCTATAAGAATACCCTTAATAATCAACTGAAACGCATTGCTAAAAAACAAAAAGGGGTGATGCTGTACATCACCCCTTTTAAGGGATTTTTGTAGGGTTATCAACTTACGACACCTTCACAATTTTCTTACTTTGCTGCACGTCTTCGTTTCTGAAACGGGCAAAATAAGTACCTTCCCCCAAATGACTACCGTCAAAAGTACGTTCGTGGCGACCCTGGGCGAGGTAGTCGTCCACGGGTACGGCCCGAATTGCGCCCATCATATCAATGATTTCTACCAAACAGCGACCGCCTTTTGATTCAAACGACAAGGTAGTTACGTCACGGAAAGGATTGGGGTAGCTCATAAAGACCTCATTGGCCACAACAGGCTCGGCAGCGGTGATTTTACCACAAGCCGACGGACTTAGGAGTGGCTGCGCTTGGAAATCTTTGAGCATTACTTGGGTAGCGTCGCGGTTGTCGGCGCAGAACCAGTTTTCCAAGATAGATTGATAAATCATGCGAAAATCGTACTGCATCGGCACGTTGTCGCCTACTTGGGCGTTGTCGGGAAGATTGGGGCTACTGCCCAAAATCCCAGGATTGACTTGGTCGCCAAACATAAACAGCGGATAGCCCGCACCGTGATCGGTGCCGCCGCTGGCGTTGGCTTTGACGCGCCTTCCAAACTCGGTAAAGGTCATTCCGACGACTTTTTTGGAAACGTTGAGTCCTTTCAAATCGTCCATGAATGCCGCGATAGCATCCGACATCTGTTTGAGCAAGTTGGCGTGTACGCCCGTGGTAGGGTCGGAAGCTACGGCCTGCGTGGCGTGGGTATCAAAGCCCCCAATGCTTACCATATAGACCTTGGTTTTGAGACCTCCGCCGATGAGTTGGGCCACGATTTTGAGCTGATTGGCCAACCCGTTGTTGGCAGGATACGTAATCTGTTTGGTCACTTTGGCCGCCGCAGCTTTGATGACCTCGCCGTACTTATTGGTCTGGTTGGCTACTTTGCGCAAATAACTCAACTCCTTGCCAGCAGGGGTATTGGGAATCGTCGTATCTTTTCCCGTCACCAAAGTCGTGAATGCCGTCGGGTTGGAAATCGTCAAGCCCATCCCTGCGGTGGGGCCCACGAGCGCGGGCGAAAGTACCGAGCCGATTTGGATAGCCAACGGGTCAGGGTGATTTTTGTTGGGATAGCCTTCGGGGTAATTTGGGTGTCCCACGGCCAAGTATCTTCCCAACCAGCCCGTCGTGACGATGCGGTTGGAGTCAGACGATGACGTATAAATATCTGTGGCACGAAAATGCGAGAAGTTGGGCGATGGGTAACTTACGCCCTGTACCAGACGTAGTTTGCCATTTTGCCAAAGGTTGTACATGCCCGTCATGGCAGGGTGTAGTGCCGTCGCGTCGTTGAGTTTGAGGGCTTTATCTTCGGGAATAGCGATGGTCGTGCGGGCGTTTTTGTACTGCGTGTATTTGTCCAACGGAATGACCGT